>DATAQP010000224.1:0-12655 GCA_036264595.1 Allostellaceae bacterium | reverse complement strand
CCGCGCTCGCCTCGGGCGTCGCCACCTATGCGGCGATGACCGGCATTCCGCCCTTCGGCCCGCATGGCGGCAGCGTGCTGCTGCTCCTCAATATCAATCTCGTCCTCCTGCTCTCCCTCGCCGCGGTGGTTGCCAAGCGCCTCGTCGAGGTGTGGGCGCAGCGTCGCCGCGGCCTCGCCGGCTCGCGCCTCCATGTCCGCCTCGTCGTGCTCTTCAGCCTGGTCGCGGTGACGCCGACGATCATCGTCGCGGTGTTCTCCTACCTCTTCTTCAGCTTCGGCATCGAGGCCTGGTTCAGCCAGCGGGTGCGCATCGCGCTGTCCGAATCGCAGGCCGTCGCCGAGGCCTATCTGCACGAGCATCAGCAGGTCATCCGCGCCGACGTGCTGGCGATGGCCTCCGACCTCAACCGCGAGGCCTATGTCCTCAATTTCAACCCGCAGCGACTGGCCCAGGTCGTCCGCACCCAGGCCGCGCTGCGCTCGCTCAACGAGGCGGAGATATTCGACAGCTCGGGCCGTGTCCTGGCGCGCTCGGGCTTCAGCCTCTCGCTCGAGTTCGGCCTCATTCCCGAATGGGCGATGCAGCAGGCGCGCAACGGCGATGTCGCCATCGTCACCGGCGACAATGACGACCGCGTGCGCGCCCTGGTGCGGCTCGACCAGTTCCCCGGCGCCTATCTCTATATCGGCCGCTTCGTCGAGGCCCAGGTGCTCGCGCATATGGAGCGGACGCAGCGCGCCGTCGCGCAATACGAGCAGCTCGAGGGGCAGCGCTCCGGCTTCCAGGTGACCTTCGCGCTCGTCTTCCTCATCGTCGCCCTGCTGTTCCTCTTCGCCGCGGTGTATTTCGGCATCAATTTCGCGAGCCAGATGGTCGAGCCAATCGGCATGCTGATCGCCGCCGCCGAGCGGGTGCGCGGCGGCGATCTCGCCGCCCGCGTGCCGGAAGGTGTAGGCGATGCGGAATTTTCCTCGCTGAGCCGCGCTTTCAACCGCATGACCAACCAGCTGCAGAGCCAGCAAAGCGAATTGATCGAGGCCAACCGGCAGCTCGATCAGCGCAGCCGCTTCACCGAGACCGTGCTGGCCGGCGTGTCGGCCGGCGTCATCGGGCTCGACCAACTCGGGCGCCTCAACCTGACCAATCGCTCGGCCTCGCTGCTCCTCGCTACCGAGCTCGACCAGTTCATCGGCCACGAGCTTCCCGAGGTCGTGCCGGAAATGGCCGAGCTCTTCGACGCGGCGAGCCGGCGGCCTGACCGTCTGGCGCAATCGCAGGTCGAGATCGTGCGGCGCGGTCGCACCCATGTGCTGCTCGTGCGCATCGCCGCCGAGCAGGAGGAGGGCGAGGTCAAGGGTTACGTCGTCACGTTCGACGACGTCACCGAGCTGCTTTCGGCGCAGCGCAAGGCGGCCTGGGCCGATGTCGCCCGCCGCATCGCGCACGAGATCAAGAACCCGCTGACGCCGATCCAGCTTTCCGCCGAGCGGCTGAAGCGCAAATATCTGCGCGAGATCCACAGCGACCCGGAAACCTTCTCGATCTGCACCGACACGATCATTCGCCATGTCGAGGATATCGGCCGGATGGTCGACGAGTTCTCGTCATTCGCCCGCATGCCGGCGCCGACGATCAAGAACGAGAATCTGCTGGAAATCTGCCGCCAGCCGGTCTTCCTGCAGCGCAACGCGCACACCGATATCGATTTCGAGATCATCGCTCCCGACCCCTCGCTCGTCGTCGCCTGCGATGCCCGTCTGGTCGGGCAGGCGCTGACCAACCTGCTGAAGAACGCCGTCGAATCGATCCAGGGCCGGGCCGGTGCCGACGGCGGCCTGCCGCGCGGCCACATCGTCGTCCGCGTGCAGGCGACGGAGGGTCATGCGATCGTCGCGGTCGAGGATAACGGCAAGGGGCTGCCACAGCACGAGCGCGAGCGGCTGACCGAGCCTTATGTCACCACCCGCGCCAAGGGGACGGGTCTCGGCCTCGCCATCGTCAAGAAAATCATGGAGGAACATGGTGGCGGGTTGGTGCTCGAGGACCGCGACAGCGGCGCCATCGTCAAGCTGCTTTTCCCGCTCGTCGAGCCGGCCAGCCCGGCGGCGCGTCAAGACGCCGCGCCGGCGAGCGCCGATCATGTCACAGTCGAAGGCGACTGAGAGCCTAGGAGCGCGTTCTCATGAGCCGTCATTCCGCTGCGCTGGCGTGCCGCCTTTTCAGCCGAGCCGAAAACGCTCTAGGATACGTCATGCATATTGTGTCTCGAGGCGCGCCCGGCCGCGGCGAAGGATACCGGGATGGCGACTGACATCCTCATCGTCGACGATGAGGCGGATATCCGCATGCTCATCGCCGGCGTCCTCAAGGATGAGGGCTACCAGACCCGCGAGGCTGGCAACAGCACGCAGGCGTTGGCCGCGATCCGCTCGCGCCAGCCGTCGCTCGTCATTCTCGACATCTGGCTGCAGGGCAGCGAGCTCGACGGTATCGAGATCCTCAAAGTGATCCGCCGCGAGCTGCCCGCTCTGCCGGTCATCATGATCAGCGGGCACGGCAACATCGAGACCGCCGTCGCGGCGATCAAGTTCGGCGCCTACGACTTCATCGAGAAGCCGTTCAAGTCCGATCGCCTGCTGCTGGTGATCGAGCGGGCGATCGAGGCGGCGCGGCTGCGGCGCGAGAACCAGGAGCTGCGCCTGCGCGCCGGCGGCGATGTCGAGCTCGTCGGCAACTCGCAGGCGACCAATCAGCTGCGACAGCAGATCGAGCGCGTCGCGCCGACCGGCAGCCGCGTGCTGATCACCGGCCCGGCCGGAGTCGGCAAGGAGGTCGTCGCCCGGCTGCTCCACGCGCGCTCGCGGCGCGCCAGCGGTCCCTTCGTCGCGCTCAACTGCGCGACGATGCGGCCCGACCGATTGGAGATCGAGCTCTTCGGCACCGAGGCGGGCGGCGAAGAGCCGGATCAGCCGCGCAAGGTCGGCACCTTCGAGCAGGCGCATGGCGGGATGCTGCTGCTCGACGAGGTCGCCGACATGCCGCTCGAGACGCAGGGCAAGATCGTCCGCGTGCTGCAGGAGCAGACCTTCGAGCGGGTCGGCGGCGGCAACCGTGTCGAGGTCGATGTCCGCGTCGTCGCCTCGTCGAATCGCGACCTCGCCGGCGAGATCGCCGGCGGGCGGCTGCGCGAGGATCTCTTCTACCGCCTCAACGTGGTGCCGATCCGAGTGCCGCCGCTGCGCGAGCGGCGCGACGACATTCCGTTGCTCGCCCGCCATTTCATGAACCGCACCGCCGAGGCCGCCGGGCTGACGCCGCGCGAGTTCGGCGAGGATGCGATGGCCGCCCTGCAAGCCTATGAATGGCCGGGCAATGTCCGCCAGCTGCGCAACGCGGTCGACTGGCTGCTGATCATGGCGCCGGGCGAGGTGCGCGAGCCGATCCGCGCCGACATGCTGCCGGCCGAGATCGGCGCCATCGCCCCGGCTGTGGTCAAATGGGACAAGGGCGGCGAGATCATGAGCCTCCCCCTGCGCGACGCGCGCGAGGTCTTCGAGCGCGAATATCTGATCGCCCAAGTGACCCGTTTCGGCGGCAATATCTCGCGCACCGCCGCCTTCGTCGAGATGGAGCGCTCCGCCCTCCACCGCAAGCTCAAATCGCTCGGCGTCTTCAACGGCGACCGCGGCGGCAAGCCCGGCGTCTGACCGTACCGGTCGCGGCGTACTCGAGGACCCAGGCAAGTTTTCGCCCACGGTAGGGTTGGGCGGCGGATTGACTTTGATAGATGTAAATGATTTTAATTCGCAAAGATGGCGAGCGGTGCCGACACGGCGGTTAGAGTGTGGTCCCTTCGCATGGAATCGTCGTTGCGAGGAGCGAAGCGACGCGGCAACCCGGAAGCCATCTGGGCTCAGCTCGTATGCTCGCGCTTGGCGCGGGTGACGATCTGCGTCGGGTTGACGAAGCGCAGCGCGATCAGAAGCCACACCAGCGTCGTCACCATGTAGACCACCGCCATCGCGTCGATCGACTGCCCGGCGCGCACGCCGGCGGCATAGACCGCGTAGTAGAGCGCGACGACGAGCGTCTGGCTGGTCGGGCCGGCGGTGAAGAAGGTCAGCTCGAACATGGCGATGGTGCGCACGAGGACGAGGAGCAGCGCGGCGAGGACGCCGGGCGCGAGCAGCGGCAGCAGGACATGGACGAACATCCGCAATGTGCCGGCGCCGAAGACGCGCGCCGCCGCCTCGATGCGCTGGTCGACCTGCTCGACGAAGGGGATCATCACCAGGATGACGAAGGGCACGGCGGGGACCAGGTTGGCGAGGATGACGCCGGACATCGAGCCGGCGAGCCCCGCTTGGTAGAGCACCGTCGCCAGCGGGATGCCGAACGTGATCGACGGCACCAGCAGCGGCAGCAGGAAGAGCAGGGTGACCAGCTTCTTGCCCGGAAAGTCGCGGCGCGCCAGCGCGTAGGCCGCCGGCACGCCGAGCAGGGCGGAGAGCAGGACGACGGCGCCGACGACCTGGAAGGTGACGATCAGCACGTCGTCGAGCTGGAACTCGCTCCACGCGGCAAAATACCATTTCGTCGTGAAGCCGGCCGGCAGCCAGGTGCCGAGCCAGCGCGTGCCGAGCGAGTTCACCACCACCGTCGCAATCATCGCCATGAGGTTGACGACGAAGAAGATGACCAGCGCCCAGATCGCGGTGGTCCAGAGCCGGGCGGAGAGGGGCTCGTCGCGCTTCATCGCGCTCATCCCTTGGCCGAGCCGGCCGGGCCGCGATAGACTAGGCCGCGCGCCGCCAGCACGGCGACGACGATGACGAACTGCACGGCGCCCATGATCATCGCGATCGCCGAGGCGAGCGAGTAGTCGTATTGCTCGAACGCCGCCTGATAGGCCGCGATGGTGATGACCCGCGTCGGTCCCGCCGGCGCGCCGAGCAGGACGGCCGAGGGGAAGACGGCGAAGGTCTGCACGAAGGAGAGGCAGAAGGCGATGGCGAGGCCCTGGGCGATGAGCGGCAGGAAGATGTGGCGGAAGCGCGCCCGCGCATTGGCGCCCAGCGTCGCCGCCGCCTGCTCGAGCGAGGGATCGATCCCGGTGATGTAGGACAAGGTCAGCAGGAAGGTGAAGGGGAAGCCCGAGATGATGAGCGACAAGAAGACGCCCCAGTAATTGTGCACCAGGCGCAGCGGGCTCGATGACAAGCCGAAGGTCATGATCACCCGGTTGAGCCAGCCCTGGGGCCCGAGATAGTTGAGCAGGCCTTCGGCGATCAGCACCGTGCCGAGGGTGATCGGCAGCACCAGTATGGTGGTCAGCAGCCGCTGGTGCCGCATCAGCCGCACCCGCATGGCGACCGGCACCGAGAGCAGGATGTTGACCAGTGTCGCCGGCACGGCAAGCTGCAGCGTCGTCCAGATCGTCTTGTAGAGAAAGGGCTCGGCGAAGAAATGACGATAGTTGTTCAGCCAGTCGCCGGTCTTGGGCTCGAAGGAGAGCACGAGACCGTAGAGGAAGGGATAGACGAAGAGTGCCAGGATGAAGAGCACCGAGGGCAGCGCGAGCAGCGTGACACCGTCGAGGCCACGCTGCGCAAGGACGAGGCGCAGCGGCGGCCGATCGGAAGCCGCGCCCTGCGCCGCCTTGCCGAGGGCGATGGTCATGCCGGCGCGTTCGCGTAGATCAGCACGCGCGGCGCATCAGCGCCGAGGGCGAGCGCTTCGCCTGGTGCGATTTTCTGCTCCGAGCGGAAGAAGAGCTCGGTGCCGTCGCTGGCCGTGGCGGTGCCGTAGAAGTCGCGGCCGCGATATTCGGCGGTGGCGACGGTGACCTTGATCGTCCCGTCGTCACGCGGGCTGAGATCGTCCGGCCTGATGGCGACGGTCGCCGGCCCGTCGGCGAGCGCCTCGATCGGCGTGCCCTTGATCGTCGCGCCGCCGACCGCCACACTCATCGTCCCGTTGCCGGACGCGACGGCATGCGAGCGCACCAGATTGCGATAGCCCATGAACTCGGCGACATCGGCATGGGCCGGGCTGGCATAGAGTTCTGCCGGCGTGCCGACCTGGCGCACCATGCCGTCGCGCAGCACGACGATGCGGTCGGCGAGGGAGAGCGCCTCGTCCTGGTCGTGGGTGACGTAGATCGTGGTCGAGCCGACGAGGGTGTGGATGCGGCGGATCTCGGCGCGCATCTCGAGCCGAAGCTTGGCGTCGAGATTGGAGAGCGGCTCGTCCATCAGCACGAGCGGCGGCTCGATGACGATGGCACGGGCGATGGCGACGCGCTGCTGCTGCCCGCCCGACAGCTGCCCCGGCAGCTTGTCGCCCTGCGCGACGAGGCGGACGAGGGCGAGCGCCTCCTCGATCTTGCGCTCGCTCTCCGCCTTCGGCCTGCCCTGCATCTTGAGGCCGAAGCCGATATTCTTGCGCACGCTCATATGCGGGAAGAGCGCATAGTTCTGGAACACCATGCCGAAGCCGCGCCCTTCCGGCTTCAGCCGGTCGATGCGGGCATCGTCGAGCCAGATGCTGCCGCTGGTGAGCGGCAGCAGGCCGGCGAGGCAGTTGAGCGCCGTTGACTTGCCGCAGCCCGACGGGCCGAGCAGGGCGATGAACTCGCCCCGCCCGACCTCGAGCGTCACGTCGCGCAGCGCATTGAGGCTGCCGAAATTGCGGCTCACCTCGTCGAGCCGCAAGCGGCGAAAGTTGGACGACGCTGCGATCATGCCGTTTGGTCCCTGTTCACTTGGTCTTGGCGCCGCCGATCTGCTCGTCCCACCGGCTGAACGCATAGACCAGCTTGTCGGGCAGCAGCGGCAGCTCGAGCGGATTGTCGGCCATCAGCCTCTCGTATTCCGGCCGGCCGTATTCCTTGATGATCTGCTGGCTTTCCGCCGGCGCCATCGAGAGCGATACGTCTTTGACTGCTGGGCCAGGATAGAAATAGCCGCTGTCATAGGTCGTCGCCTGCGCCTCCTTGGAAAGGAGATAGGCGAGGAGGTCGATGAGCACCGCGACCTTCTCGGGCGCGACCCCCTTGGGGATGCACAGGTAATGCGCATCCATGACCCAGTGGAAGCCCTTGAGGGCGACGACCTGCGCCTCCTTCGGCACGACGCCGAGGGCGCGCGGGTTGATGTCCCAGCCCATCTGCGTCGGGATCATGTCGCGCGAGCCCTCGCCGAGCTCCTTCATGGTCGGCCCGGTGCCCGAGGGATAGTACTCGATGGATTGGCCGAGCTCCTTGAGATAGGCCCAGGTCTTGTCCCAGCCGTCCTTGGGATCTTTCGGATCCTTGTCGCCGAGGAGATAGGGCAGGCCCATGATGAAGACGCGGCCGGGTCCGGAATTGGCCGGGCGTGCATACATGAAGCGGTTGGGATGCGCCTTGGCCCAGGCGAGCAGCTCGTCGGGCGTGGTCGGCGCCGGCTTGACGCGGTCGGGCATGAATTCGAGCAGCGGCCCGGCCGGGCAATAGACGATGCAGACACCCTGGTTCTGCGTCAGGCTCTGCATCGCCTTGGCGCCCGGCAGATAGATGTCGTCGAGCTTGGGCAGCGCATCGGCGAATTGCGGCAGCGGCGGGATCCACAGCTTCTGGTCGACGCCGGCGGACAGCACGTCGATGCCGGTCAGCACGGCGTCGATGTCGACGCGGCCGGCATCCTGCTGCGCCTTGATCTTGCCCGGCAGCTCTGGCGCCGGCGCCTTGTTGAAGGTGAATTTCGAGACCAGGTTGGGCTTGAGCTTGCGGTAGTTCTCGATCGCCTGCTGGGTCAAGGCGAGATTGCCCGCCACGTCGACGATGTTGAGCGCGACCGGTGCCTTGGGCAGTTGCAGCGCGCCTTGCGCCAGGGCGCGAAAGTCGATGAGCGCCGTCCCGGCAAGACCGGCGACGACGGCGCGACGTGTTGGCTTCATCTCCATGGGTTTTCCCTCCCTTGTGAACGGTTAGCGATCGAGAGCGTCGGCGTGTCGGCGGCGGATGGCTTTCGCGGTGGCCTGCGGCGGCGGGACGCGCGAGGGCAGGCTCGGCGCGTCGCCGCCCTCGGCGGCGAAGTAGCCGGCATTCGTCGCGCTCAGCACCTCGACCGAGCGGAAGAGGCCGCGCAGATGGCTGCGCATCGCCGCGAGCGCGCCGGCGCAATCGCGATGGATCAGGCGATCGACGATGAGGCTGTGCTCGGCGATCACCGACGGGCGCTTGCGCACGATGCGCATCGAGAGATGGCGGACGCGGTCCATCTGCGCCTTGGCGTTCTCGACCTGGCGCCAGGCATTGGCGTGCCCGGCGATGTCCATGATCAGCGCGTGCATCCGCTCGTCGGCGAGGAAGAATTCGTCGTGGTCGCCGCTGCGATGGAGCTGGCGCTGGCGCCGCAGAATCCCGCGCAGCGCCTTGATCTGCGCCGCATCGATGCGCTCGACCGCCCGCTCGATCGCGGCGCATTCCAGCGATTCGCGGACGAACTGGCTGTCGAAGACGTCCTGCAGCTTGATCGGCGCGACGAAGGAGCCGTATTGCGGATAGATCTCGACGAGATTCTCCTCGGCGAGCTTGATCAGCGCCTCGCGGATCGGCGTGCGCGACACGCCGAAACGCTGCGACAGCTCCTGCTCCGAGAGCATGGCGCGCGGCGCGAGGTGTCCGACGATGATTTCCCGCCGCAGCAGAGCGCGGATCTGCCCGCCGATGGTCTGGCGCCGCACCGGCACGATTCCCGCGAACGATCCCGACGCCGCCTCGGCGGCCTCGTGCTCGGCCGGGATATCCGCGATGCCAGGCGTCATTCCTCTCCCTCGTCGGCACTCGTCGCATGGTGCCTGATGTTGTATGCTACCATATTACCGTCTTCGGCTGTCAACGATCGCCGCACCCGCGATTGTCAGGCGGCGCGCGAGCGGGCATTGTCGCCGGCGGCACCCATTTCGAACGAGAGCAAGAACACGATGTCACGCATTGCCTATGTCAACGGCTGCTACCTGTCGCATGGCGGTGCCTCGGTCCATATCGAGGATCGCGGCTATCAATTCGCCGACGGCGTCTACGAGGTCGTCGCGGTGCAGGGCGGCGAGCTGATCGACGAGGAGCTCCATCTGGCGCGGCTCGACCGCTCGCTCGGTGAGCTGCGCATCGGAGCGCCGATGTCGCGGCGCGCGCTCTCGCTGGTGCTGCGCGAGGTCATCCGGCGCAATCGCGTGCGCGACGGCATTGTCTATCTGCAGGCGACGCGCGGTGTTGCGCCACGCGACCATCCGTTCCCCGCCGAGACGCGTCCTTCTCTGGTCATCACGGCGCGGCGGGCACGGCCAGCGAACCCGAAGGCGCTGAGCGAGGGGATCAAGGTCATCACGATTCCCGACATCCGCTGGGCGCGCTGCGACATCAAGTCGATCGGCCTCTTGCCCAACGTCCTCGGCAAGCAGCAGGCGCGCGAGGTGGGCGCCTTCGAGGCGTGGCAGGTCGACGCGAACGGCATGGTGACCGAAGGCACCTCGACCAATGCCTGGATCATCACCCCGTCCGGCGAGCTGGTGACGCGCCAGGCGAGCAGCGCCATCCTCAACGGCTGCACCCGTCTCGCCCTGCTCGAGATCGCGCGCTGGGTCGGCCTCACCTTCGTCGAGCGGCCCTTCAGCGTCGCCGAGGCGAAGGCAGCGCGCGAGGCCTTCCTCTCGAGCACGACCGCGCCGGTGTTGCCGATCGTGCGCATCGACGACACCACGATCGGCGATGGCAGACCCGGCCCGCTCGGCACCAAGCTGCACGAGCTCTACGCCGCGCATAGCCGCGAGCAGCTGGGCCGGGAGCAGATAGCGCGTTCCGGCGAGGTGCGCGTCGCATGACCATCGCGCCGGCGGATATCGTGCGCCCGGGCAGCGTACCGCGGCCGCGCGCCGTGCTGTTCGACTGGGACAACACGCTCGTCGATTCCTGGCCGATTATTCACGACGCCTTGCAGCAGACGCTGACGGCGATGGGGCACACGCCGTGGACACTGGCGGAGAGCAAGGCGCGCGTGCGGCTGAGCCTGCGCGACAGCTTCCCGGCGCTGTTCGGCGCGCGCTGGGAGGAGGCTCGGCGCATTTACATGGAGGCCTTCCAGGCCGTCCATCTCGAGCGTCTCGCCGCGCTTTCGGGAGTCGTCGAGTTGCTCGATCACCTGACCGAGTCCGGCTGCTACCTCGCTGTCGTCAGCAACAAGACCGGGCCGGTGCTGCGGCGTGAAGCCGCACATCTCGGCTGGACGCGCTATTTTGCCCGTCTCGTCGGCGCCACCGACGCCGCCGCCGACAAGCCCGATCCGGCACCCATTCATCTCGCCCTCGAGGGCAGCGGAATCGCCGCCGGGCCGGAGGTTTGGTATGTCGGCGACACCGCGGTCGACATCGAGTGCGCGCTCAACGCCGGCTGCGTTCCCGTCCTGCTTGGTCCGGCGAAGCCCGCGGATGCCGAGTTCAGCCGCCACCAGCCGCATGTTGCGTTTGATGATTGTTCCGGGCTTTTTCTACATATTCGGACCTTGTGATTTCCTTTCCCCTACCAATTTTGTTAAGGAAGGAGACTTGGCGCGGGGTGTGCCGTGCCGGCCGGACGATATCCGGGCCCGATGGGCTCCAAGAACTGGCGATAAGGGGAAATACCCATGTCGGATAAATCACAAAACGTTCAAGATGTCTTTCTCAACCACGTGCGCAAGAATAAGACGCCCGTTACGGTCTTTTTGGTCAACGGGGTGAAATTGCAGGGAATTATCACTTGGTTCGACAATTTCTGCGTCCTGCTGCGGCGTGACGCGCATTCGCAACTCGTCTACAAGCACGCGATTTCGACGGTGATGCCGGCGCAACCGGTTCAGCTCTTCGAGCCTCCCAAAGAGGACGACGAAGCCTGATTTGACGATTTCGTCGCCTCATAACCAGGACAGCCATAGCGAGGGCACGGGCGGTTTCCGTGCCCTCGTCGTGCATCCTGCGCTCAAGCTGCCCAAGGAGAAGGAGGCGCTTGGCCGCTCGCCCGAGGCGCGCCTCGCGGAGGCGGTCGGCCTTGCGCGTGCCATCGATCTCGACGTCGCGCGCGGCGAGATCATGCCGTTGCGGCAGATGCGGCCGGCGACGCTGCTCGGCAGCGGCGCGGTCGCCGCGCTCGGCGAGATCGTCGAGGCCGAACGGATCGGAATCGTCATCGTCGATGCGACGGTCTCGCCGGTGCAGCAGCGCAATCTCGAGAAGGCATGGAACTGCAAGGTCATCGACCGCACCGGCCTGATCCTCGAGATTTTCGGCGCGCGGGCGCGCACCCATGAGGGGCGCCTGCAGGTCGAGCTCGCCTCGCTCTCCTATCAGCGCTCGCGTCTCGTGCGGTCCTGGACCCATCTCGAGCGCCAGCGCGGCGGCTTCGGCTTTCTCGGCGGCCCCGGCGAGAGCCAGCTCGAGATCGACCGCCGGCTGATCGGCGAGCGCATCGGCAAGCTGAAGGACGAGCTCGACGGCACCAAGCGGACACGCGCGCTCCACCGCACCGCGCGCCGACGCGTGCCCTATCCGGTGATCGCGCTGGTCGGCTACACCAATGCCGGCAAGTCGACGCTGTTCAATCGGCTGACCGATGCGACGGTGGTCGCCAAGGATCTCCTCTTCGCGACGCTCGATCCGACGATGCGCCGCATCCGCCTGCCCTCGGGACGCCAGGCCATCCTGTCCGACACGGTCGGCTTCATCTCCGATCTGCCGACCCATCTCGTCGCCGCCTTCCGCGCCACGCTCGAAGAGGTCACCGAGGCCGATCTCGTCGTCCATGTCCGCGACGTCCACCATCCCGAGAGCGAGGCGCAGCGTCACGACGTCCATGCCGTGCTTCGCACGCTCGGCCTCGGCGAGACGGTCGAGAGCGGCATGATCGAGGTGCTCAACAAGATCGATCTTCTCGGCGCCGAGGAGCGCGCTGCGCTGCTCAACCAGGCGCGGCTCAATCACGACGTCGTGCCGCTCTCGGCGGTCACCGGGGAAGGTTGCGGCGCGCTCATCGCGCTGTTCGACCGGCGCTTCGACGCCGACCGTGCCGCTATCGAGCTCGACATCCCGTTGAGCGACGGCGCGGCGATCGCCTGGCTTTACCAGCACGGCGAGGTGCTGAACCGCCGCGACGACGAGACGCGCGCGCATTTCGCCGTCCGCCTGTCGCCCGCCGATATCGGCCGCTTCAAGCATCGCGCGATGCTGCACTAGCTATGCTTGTGGATAGCGAGAAAGTCCGGCGGCTCATCGTCGAGGTCGCCGAGAGCGAGGTCATGCCGCGCTTCGAGAAGCTCGAGACCGGCGACATCAGCGAGAAGGGCCCGGGCGATCTCGTCACCGTCGCCGACGTCGCCTCCGAGCGGCGGCTGACGCCGGCGCTGCGCGACCTCCTGCCGGGCTCCCTGGTCGTCGGCGAGGAGGCGGCCGCCGCCGATCCCGCCGTGCTCACGCTGCTGGGCGGCGACGATCCCGTCTGGGTCGTCGATCCGATCGACGGCACCGCCAATTTCGCCGCTGGCATTCCGATCTTCGCCATCATGGTCGCGCTGATCCGCCGCGGCGAGACGCTGGCGGCGTGGATCCACGATCCGGTCAAGCGCGTCACGGCGTCGGCGAT
>DATAQP010000157.1:0-24646 GCA_036264595.1 Allostellaceae bacterium | reverse complement strand
TATCCTGCGCAATGATTTCGTTGATCGGCGCCTCGAGCGCGCGCAGCCGATCGTTGTCGGCGCCGGGCACGTCGAAATCCATCCGCGCGGTGCCGTCCTCGTACATCTGCACGCCGGTGACGAGGGCGCCGTTGAATTCCCGGTAGACGAGCGCGTTCAATACGTGGGTCCCGGTGTGGAGCTGCCGCATGATCCGCCGAAAGCGGGGTTCGACCATCGCCTCGGCGCCACCGTAGATCTCGGCCTGGCCGTCCAGCAAGTGCCAGAGCGTTTCGCCGGCATACTCGAAACCGACGATGCGCGCCTCGCCGCCGCGCCAGCGCAGCACGCCGTGGTCGCCGGGCTGACCGCCGCCGCCGGGATAGAACGGCGATTGGGCGAGCACGACCTTGCCGGGACGCGACTCGATCACCTCGGTCGCGAGAACGAGCGTATCGGGATGCTCGTGGCAATAAAGATGCGCCATGGCTCGACGTCCTTCGCAACGAAGCGGCTGAGAAGGCGCTCCCTTAACCCATAGCCGCGCCGGCGTATTGGCGAAAATTGCAGCCGCCGGTTGCGGCGATCTACCGCTTCCTAGGCGGGTTCGGTCGGAAGTCCCGCTTCCACGAGATCCTTGAACGCCCCAGCATTGAAGACCGATTCGTAGCCAAGGTCCCTCAACATCTTTCCGCTCAGCGCCGACCGGCCGCCGGAGGCGCAGTAAAGGACGACCCGTTTGTCTTTCTGGAAGGCCGGGTTGTGGTATGGGCTTTCGGGGTCGGCGCGGAACTCCAGCATCCCGCGCGACACGTTCACAGCGCCCTTGAGCTTGCCGCTCTGCTGCAACTCGGGCGCATCGCGGACGTCGACGATGAGCACGTCGCCCGCGCCCATCATCTCGCGGAGCTTGGTGGGCGGCACTCGCGGCACCTGCGCATTTGCGGCGGCCAGCATTTCCTTTACGCTCGATGGCATGGCACGACCTCCTTCTGTCAGGTTCGAGGACCGACAGAGTAGGACCGCCAGCGACGGTCCGCAAATTCCTCGCGCGCAACGTTCCGCCCTAGCTGCTCGCTGCGCTGGCGAATTGGCGTGGCGTAATGCCGTAATAGCGCTTGAAATGCTTGGTCAGCGCGCTCTGGTCGTAGAAGCCGGCGAGCGAAGCCGTCTCGGCGACCGGCGTGCCCTTCCGGAGCCGGCGACAGGCCGCGTTCAGGCGGATCTGGGTGAGATACGAATGCGGCGTCAGGCCGATCGTGCGCTTGAACAGGCCGATCAGCTGGAACGTCGTCAGCCCGACCGCGCCGGCAAGCTCTTCGAGACGCAGCTCTTCGTCATAGCGCGCCTCCATCAACGCCATCGTCCGCGCGAGCAGGGCGCGATCGCGCGGTGCCGGCTCGATGCGCCCGCCGCCGCTGCCATGACGCTTGAACAGAAGGCCGAACGTATTGATCAGCAATTGGCGCTCGCGGAAGACGTCACGTCCCTCTTCGAGGGCGCGATGGAGGGCGAGGAAGCCGTCGATCAGATCGGCATCGTCGAACATGTTGCGGGTGAAATAGGGCACGCTCTCGATGCCGAGCCCGCGCGCGACCTCGTCGATCGCCGAGTGCGTGAGATAGAGCGATCGATACAGCCACCGCTCGCTCCTGCCCATCCAGCCGGCATGCGGTTCGGCGGGATTGAAGACGAAGAGCGTCGATTCATGCGCCTGCTCGACCCGCCCGCGGCTCTTGATCACCGAGCCGCCGGTCTCGGTCACGGCAACGACGAAGGCCTCGTGCGCATGCGGCGGATATTCATGGGTGGTGAAGTCGGCGCGCATCAGGCTGAGGCCGGATGTATGCCGGTCCCACCAATAGCGCGTGACGTTCCTGGGGTCGCTGCGAGCCACCCGCTGCACTCCACGATAGGGCGTAGTCTCGAATTTCGATCAAAGCGCGCGACGCCAGGCCTGTCAACCAACGCCCGGGATTAGGCAATTTTCGCCAATATCGCCGGCGCAGGAGCCGCTAGGTTCCGTGCGAGGCGGCAAGAAAAGAGTTCATCTCAGGGAGAAACATCATGCTTTTCGTGCTCATGGGAATGGACAGGCCGGGCGACGGCGCCGAGGTGAGGCGGCGGAACCGTGCCGCTCATCTGCAATTCGTCGTCGAGAACGAGGACAAGTTCCGCTATGGCGGGGCGTTGCTGGATGATAACCAGAAGATGGTCGGCAGCCTGATGATGGTCGAGCTGCCCGACCGCCAGGCGCTCGACGCGTTTCTCAAGGCGGAGCCCTACAGCCGGGCGGGCCTCTTCGAGCCCTATATCGTCAGGGAGACGCGGCAGGTCGTGCCGCAGCGCGTGAAGGGCTTTCTCGCCGCCGAGCTGGCCAGCGAGAAAGCCCGCTCCGGCTGATCATTCCGCCGCGTCGGCCTTCCGCGTCGGCGTGCGATAGCGCTCGCGCAACGGCTCCCATTCATCGGCCCCGACGCGCCGGAAGAATTCCCGGACCGTCATGTCGCCGGGGATCCTGGGATGGGCGTGCGTCTCCTTCAGCTCTTGCAGGACCGCTTCGCAGGCGCCGACGATCGTCTTCATCAGCAATCCGGGCACGATGGCGAGGGCATAGCCCATGCGCTCGACATCGCGCATGTCGACATGCGGGGTCTTGCCACCCGCCACCACGTTGAGCAGGCACGGTCCCTTGACCAGCCGCGGTACCGCGGCGACCTCCTCCATGCTCTGCGGCGCCTCGACGAAGGCGATATCGGCGCCGGCCTCGAGCGCGGCGTTGGCGCGCCTTATCGCCTCCTCGAGCCCCATCCCGGCGCGCGAATCGGTGCGCGCCATGAGGATGAAGTCGGGGTCGGGCCTGGCATCGGCGGCGGCCCTGATCTTGGCGATGTAATCGTCGAGCGGCACGATCTCCTTGTTGTCGAGATGACCGCAGCGCTTCGGGAAGCCCTGATCCTCGATGTGGATCGCGGCGACGCCCAGCCGGGCATATTCGCGCACCGTGCGCACGACGTTGAGCTCGTTGCCGTAGCCGGTATCGGCGTCGGCGATCAGCGGGACCTTGGCGATGGCGGTGATGCGGCCGGCATTGGCGACCATCTCGGTCATGGTGACGAGACCGTAATCCGGGAAGCCCGCCGTCGCGGCGGTGCCGGCTCCCGTCATGTAGAGGGCCGGAAACCCCGCGCGCTCGACCGCCCGCGCCGTGATCCCGTCATAGCAGCCCGGCGCGATGACCAGCTTGCCGGCTTTGAGAAGGTCGCGAAGCTTTGCCGCTTGCTGCATGGCGCTCTCTCCCGCTCATCGATGCGATTCTTCGAAGGAAACCTAGTCCCGCCCGATGTCGCGGCGCAAGCGGGCGGTCGGGGCATGCGCTTTCCGCCTGGCTCGGCATCGAGACGAAGCGCCAGCCATTGGAGGCTCTGGCGCCGCGTTAACCTTTCGGCCATGACGCTGGCGCGGGCAGGGTGTCGGCAGTAAGTTTCCGCTCGTGGGCCGTCAACGCCGTGGAAGCCCGGAGGATGCACGGCCGCCGTTGCCCGAGAAGGTCTTGATGCGGAGTTGGTCGACACGAAATGCGGGATGGCTTAGCGGATTTGCCCTTGTCCTGCTGACCGCGAGTATCGTTGCCGTCGGCTGGCAATTCGTTCAGATGCGCACGAAAGCGCGGCTGGCGGTCGGGCAGACCCGTTATTTCATGGCGGCGCTCGGCGAGGTGCGTCAGACCGTGACCGACGCGGAAACCGGCCAGCGCGGCTTTCTCCTGAGCGGCGACCCAGCCTATCTCGAGCCCTTCACCGAGGCGCTGCGCCGGATGCCGGCTCACCTCGACCGCTTGCGCGATCTGACGCGGAGCATTCCCGAGGAAGAGGCTCGGATCGCGACGCTCGAGCGCGCCATCAATGCCAAGCTCGGCGAATTGAAGCTGACCATCGATCTCTACCGGGATCGCGGTGCCGAGGCCGCCTTGCCGGTCGTGCGATCGGATACCGGCAGAGAGCTCATGCGCGATATCCGTCAGCAGATCGCCGGGCTGGTCGGGCCGACCGACGAGGCGCTCGAGGCCAGCTTCGCCCGCGACGAGAGGCTGGAGGATGGGCTGCTCGCTGCCTGCGCCGCCATTGCCGGGATCTGCGTCATCCTCATTGCGGTCGGCGGCGCATCGCTGCTGACGGAAGCGCGCCGCCGCCGGCAGGCGGTCGTCGCGATGCAGCATTCGCAGGAGCAGCTGAAAGCGGCGGGCGCTCGCATGGGGGATTGGGCCGGCGTCTCCAATGACTGGTTCTGGGAGACCGACGCCGACGATCGGTTCACTTACCTGTCGAAAAGCCTGACCCGCTTGGATCCCAATCGCCTGATCGGCCGCCGGCGCTCCGACGATGCAGGATGCACCGGCGCCGACGATCCCGCCTGGCAACCCTATTTCAGCGCCGTCGCGGCCCGCATCCCCTATCGCGACTTCGTCTACAAGCTGGCCGACGAGACGGCGCCGCTCTATCTCAGCATCAGCGGCAAGCCGATCTTCGATGAATCGGGCAAGTTTCTCGGCTATCGCGGTACCGGCCGGGACGTCACCGCCTCGGTCGGCACGGAAGCGGCGCTGGCGCAGAAGAACGCCATGCTCGAGGCGATGCTGCGTGCCATTCCGGATGGCATCGAGATGGTGAGCGCCGACCTCACCCTGCTCGCCTGGAACGAGCAGCTGTTCACCGTCTTCGATATCGACCGGTCGGCAATCCTCGCCGCGCCGGACACTGCCAGTGCCGTGCGCGATGCCATTCTTTCGCGCGCCCGCCTGACGGCGCAGAAATTCGACAAGCTGCGGCAGTGGCGCGAGGCCATGCTGGCGGCCGAGCAACCGAGCCGCGGCGAGCGTCAGCTCACCAATGGGCGGTGGATCGAGTTCCGCTCGGCGCCGATGGACGGTGGCGGCTATATCAATGTCTATCGCGACATCACGACCTGGAAGGCGCGCGAGCGCGAGGTCCACCAGGCGCGCGACGCGGCCGAGGACGCCAATCGGGCGAAATCCAACTTTCTTGCGACGATGAGTCACGAGATACGCACCCCGATGAACGGGGTGATCGGCATGAACGCGCTGCTGCTCGATACGGCGCTCGACGACAATCAGCGGCAATTTGCCGAGGCGGTGCGGCAATCGGCCGAGGCGCTGCTCTCCCTGCTCAACGACATTCTCGACATCTCGAAGCTCGAGGCGGGCGGTGTCGCGCTCGAGTATCTACCCTTCGAGCTGGAAGATCTTGTCGAGGACACCGTCGAGCTGATGACGCCGCGCGCCGGGGAGAAGGGGCTCGAGATCGGCGTCATGATCGATCGCGAAGCGCGCGGCCGCTTCATCGGCGATGCCCCTCGGCTGCGGCGCATCATGTTGAACCTGGTCGGCAACGCGATCAAGTTCACCGAGCACGGCAACGTTCTCGTCGCGGTGCGAAGCGGCGGGCGCGACGGCGCGCGGGACGTCATTCGCTTCGAGGTGACCGATAGCGGCATCGGCATTGCTCCGGAGCAATGCGACCGCCTGTTCAGCAAGTTCACGCAAGCCGATGCCTCGATCAGTCGTCGCTACGGCGGCTCGGGGCTCGGACTGGCGATCTCCAAGCAGCTTGTCGAGCTGATGGGCGGCGCCATCGGCGTCGAAAGCGAGCTTGCGAAAGGCAGCCATTTCTGGTTCACGGTTCCGCTCGCGCGCGATACCGCCGCGGTCGAGGATCTATCGCTCGCCGCCCTCGCCCAGCTGCGTATCCTCATCGTCGACGATGTCGAGACGAACCGGCGCATTCTGCATACGCGCCTCGCGCCGCTGTGCCGATACGTCGAGGACGTCGCCAATGGTCAGGCCGCGCTCGTCGAGCTTGCCGCCGCCTGGGCGCGCGATGAGCATTACGATATCGTCCTGCTGGATCACATGATGCCGGGCATGTCCGGCGAGAACCTTGCCGAGCTTGTCCGCCAATTTCCCCCTCTCCATCAGCCCAAGCTCATCATGTTGTCGTCGATCGACCCGCCCGGTCGCGGCCTCTGGGCCGAGGCGTCGGGCGTCGATGCGATTCTTTGCAAACCGGTGCGCTACCGCGTCCTGCTCGATTGCATTTGTCGCATCATGGCGGGGACGTCGGGCGTCCTCTCGCCCTCGATCGACGCGGCGGAAGCCGCGCCGCAGCCCGGCGGTCACGCCATTCTGGTTGTCGAGGACAACAAGATAAACCAGCTTGTCGCGCGCAAGCTGCTCGAGCGCGAGGGCCATGTCGTGACGATCACCGAGAACGGAGAGGAGGCGCTCGCCGCTGTCGAGGGTGGTGATTTCTCTCTCATTCTGATGGATGTGCACATGCCGATCATGGACGGCATCGAGGCGACGCGGCGCATCCGCGCCATGGCGGACGGCAAGGCGCGGATGCCGATCATCGCGATGACGGCCGATGCCATGGAAGGCGCGCGCGAGCGGTTCCTGGCCGCCGGGATGAACGACTACATCGGCAAGCCGATCAATCCCGATGCGTTCCGCGCCGTGGTGCGGCACTGGCTCATCGGCGAAACGGCCAGTCCGGACGAGGAAACACCCGACAATGATCCGATCTTCGCCGAGCTGCGCGACGAGTATCGCGGCCGCCTCCTCGACGACGCGGCGCGGCTGGAAAAACTATGGTCGGAATTCGGCGCCTCGCCGGAGGTCGAGCGCCGGACGCTGCTCGCCGCGAAGATGATGCGCCTGACGCACGGGCTGTCGGGCAGCGCGGCGAGCTTCGGCTTCGCCGCGATCGGCGCGGCGGCGCGGCCGCTCGACGCCGATATTTCGGCGGCACTCGATGATGCGAAGGGAGTGGCGACGGTTGGCGCGGTCTGGGCCGAGCCGATCTCCCGCCTCATCGCCCTCTGCCGCGCCGTCGCCGCACGGCAAAAGATCGTGAGCGGGGCTGGTGGCGCGAAGCGGGCGGAAGAGACCGGGAGAAGCGACGGCTAGGGGAACGACACCGCCAAGCGCGGCGCGCTCAGCGAGCGGCTCGCAACCATGACGACGGCGCCGAGGACAAAACAATAAGCGCTTATCTCTACGCTGGGCAGCACACTCGCATCGAGCGTCAGGACGAGCTGGGCGAAAAGGCTGAAAAGACCGACCTGCATCACCACGGCGCCGGCAAAGCCGTAACAGACGGCGAGGCGGACGATCCCCGGCTCGCTGCGCAGGTGGGCAAGGGCCCGATTGAGCCGGCGGGGAAGACCGACGGTCAACGGGTCGTTCAGGCCATACGGCAATGCTTGCTGCAGGGCCACGTGCTCGAAGGTACTCATCAATCCTTCCCGATGGTCAACGTGCATACCATGGGGAGAGAAAACACCGTGGACCTTACGTTAACCTTATGCGTAAAAAGCCGTCATTTCGGGTGCGCTATTTGGCCGCCGACAGGCGGTAGCCGAGCCCGCGGCTCGTCTCGATGCGCGTCGTCGAGTTGGCGTTCGTCAGCACCTTGCGGAGGTGGTGGATGTGCACCTCGATGGCGTTGGACGACAGCTCCTCGTCGAAGCCGTAAAGCCTCTCCTCGATGACATCCTTCGGCGTGAAGCTGCGCGAGCGCCGCAGCAGCAGCTCGAGCAGGGCAAGCTCGCGGCGCGGTATCGCGATCAGCGTGCCGCCGATCGTCACCTCGCGGGTCGCCACATCGTATTCGATATCGCCAAGGACCAGCTTGGCGGCGGTGATCTCGCGCGAGCGCCGCAGCAACGCCGCGACCCGCGCCTTGAGCTCGTTGCGGTCGAACGGCTTGACGAGGTAGTCGTCGGCGCCGACCGAGAGGCCCTTTATCTTGTCGCCCGTCGCGCTTCGTGCGGTGAGGATGAGAATCGGAACGGCGGCGCCGGTCGAGCGCAGCTGGTGAACGAGCTGCATCCCGTCCCCGTCCGGCAGCTTCAAATCCACGATCAGGGCGTCGTAGGTAATGGTCGCCGCGGCGTGCAGCCCGTCGCTGACCATGCCGACGATATCGGCGACATAGCCGGCCCCTTCCAGATCGTGCTTGATCAGACGGGCGAGTTGCGGATCGTCCTCGACGATCAGAATGCGCATGGCAAAACGCCTGCCACACGAATTGAGGTGACAGCCAATCCTGTCTCCTGTTTAACCATGAGCTATCGAGCCTGCATTGTATGCTTGCAACGAACCTTCCATCAAAATAGGGAAAGTTTCATAATACGGCGTTAAGCTTGCTGTGATCCGTGGCATTTAGCAAGCTTTAGAGAAGCATTGCTTAGCCAAACCCGCCTGGGATCGTAAGGTTAGGATCAGCTTCGCGGCGTAACCGGTTGCCCCAAGCGACGGCACGCCGATTCCGGAAGCGACGATCGGGTCGCTATCCCGCAATGAAGGATGGGATGAAATCGGCGCAAAGCCTGTTCGCGCCGGTGCAAGCTGTGAACCGCCCCACCGGCGGCGTTTAGTCGAAAGAAGCATTTCCTACCCAATAGGTATTTGATGTCCCTGCGCACTGCCCTGGCTGCCCTGATCCGGACGACCGCAGTAGCGGCCGTCTGCGGGATCGTGCCGCTGCCGGCGGTCGCATCGGCCGACGATGCCGCCGCCCAATTCGCGCTGGCAGTGCGCTATGAGCATGCCGAGGGTGTGCCGCGCGACTACGGTCATGCCCTCGAGCTCTATTGCGTTGCCGCCGGCCACGGTCATGCCGATGCCAGCTTCAACATCGCCTGGATCTACCTCAATGGCCGCGGCGTAGCGCGCGACGACACCAACGGCGCTGCCTGGCTGCGCGTGGCGGCCGATCGCGGCCATCAGCTGGCCGGCCGCCTGCTCGGCCGACTCGGTGCCGTGCCGGCAGCGAAGCCGACCGGCTGCCGCCAGGCTGAGCCCGCCGTGCCGGTCAAGTCGGCCGGCACCGCCGTGCCGTCGAAGGAGATCGCCCGGCTCGTTGCCGAGGCAGCGGCGGCCAATCAGATCGATCCCAAGCTCGTGCTCGCCGTCATCGCCACCGAATCGGCCTTCCAGATCGCGGCAGTGTCGCCGCGCAACGCCGGCGGCCTGATGCAGCTGATGCCCGAGACGGCGGAGCGCTTCGGCGTCAAGGACGTGTTCGACGCCGGCGAGAATATCCGCGGCGGCACGAAATACCTGCGCTGGCTGCTGACTTATTTCGACGGTGATCTGTCGCTCGCCCTCGCCGCCTATAATGCCGGCGAGGGTGCGGTGACGCGCTATGGCGGGATCCCGCCTTTTGCCGAGACGCGCGCCTATGTCGAGAAGATCCGCGCCATCTACCGGCCCGAGCCGCATAAGCCCGCGCCGCGCGCCGAGCGCATCGCGATGCGTTGAATCGCGGGCTGGCGCCGCGGCGGCGGAATGCTGTCGTCGCTGCCTCAGTACTGCATCGCGACGTTGAGCACCGCCATGGTCACTCGCGAGATGCAGACGAGCTTGTCCTTCTCGTCGCTGATGCGGACCTCCCAGACATGCAGCGTCTTGCCGAGCTGGACTGGCCGGGCGATGCCGGTGACATAGCCGCTGCTCGCCGGCCGCACATGGTTGGCATTGATCTCGATCCCGACGCAATGATGCTTCGACCGGTCGACGACGAAGGCTGCCGCCCATGAGGCGAGCGTCTCGGCGAGCGCTAACGAGGCGCCGCCGTGCAGGACGCCGGCCGGCTGCTTGGTGCGCTGATCGACCGGCATGCGGGCCTTCAAGTAGTCGTCGCCGGCCTCGACGATCTCGATGCCGAGATGGGCGATCAGCGAGTCCTTGGCGCGCTCGCGTGCGTATTCGAGCGGAAAGCCGTCGAACCAGATCGCCATTTCTCTACCCCTTGGCGCCGCCGCGCAGATTGCCCTGAATCGCCTTCAGCCCCTCCTGCTGCTGCGACCAGTTGCGCCCGCCGATGACGCCGCCATCGACGACGAGGTCGTGGCCGTTGATGAAGCTCGAATCGTCGCTCGCCAGGAAGAGGGCGGCATGGGCGATGTCCTCGGGCAGCCCGGCGCGCGGCAGCGGCTGCGCCTTCTTATAGGCCTCGCGGATGATGTCGACCGAGCGTTCCGCCTCGGCGATCGAGAGACCGAGCGCCTTGGCGAGAATGCCGGTGGCGATGGCGCCCGGCGAGATCGAGTTGACCCGCACATTGCTCTCGCCGAGTTCCATGGCGACCACGGTCGTCAAATGGATGACCGCCGCCTTGGCGGCGCTATAGGCGACCGATGAGGAATAGCCGGCGCGACTGCCGGCGATGCTGCCATTGTTGATGATGCTGCCCGAGCGTTGCTTCGTCATGATCGGCGCGGCCAGCTTCATGCCGATGGCGACGCTGCGCAGGTTGAGCGCGACGCAGGCGTCGAACCCGTCGATCGGCATGTCGGCGATGCCGCCCGTCGGGCCGGGTCCGCCGGCATTGTTGAACAGGCAGTCGAGCCTGCCATGGCGCGTCATCGCGTGGTCGACGAGGGCGCGGAACTGGTCCTCCTTGGTCGCGTCGGTCTGAACGAAGCTGCACGCGGCGCCGAGCCGCTTGGCGATCGCCTCACCCTCCCCGCGCCGGCGCCCGGCGATCACCACCTTGGCGCCCTCCGCCACGAAAAGCTCCGCCGTGCTGAGGCCGATGCCGCTGGTCGCCCCGGTGATGATGGCGACCTTTCCGTCGAGCTTGCCCATGATGCGATCTTCCTCCTGATGATGGATGAGAATGCGTAGCGCTGGCGTCCCGCCGGCTTGCCCGCCGGAGGCCGGCGCTACGATGCGCCGGTGAAACTCTTGCCTTCCTCGGCGAGGCGCTGGAGCAGCGGCGACGGCGTCCACAGCGGGCCGTGCTCGCGATGGAAGCCCTTTATCGTCTCGTAGACCTTCTTGAGTCCAACCGTGTCGGCATAGTACATCGGCCCGCCGCGCCAGCGCGGGAAGGCGAAGCCGTAAAGCCACATGATGTCGATATCGCTGGCCCGCGCCGCGATCTTCTCGTCGAGGATCTTGGCGCCTTCGTTGATCGCGGCGTAGAGGCAGCGCGCCAGGATCTCCTCGTCGCCGATCGCCCGCCGCGTGATGCCCTGATCCTTCGAGGATTGCATTATGACCGCCTCGACCTCGGGGTCGGGCAGCGGGACGCGGCTGCCCTTCTCGTAGCGGTACCAGCCCTTGCCGGTCTTCTGGCCGTAGCGGCCGAGCTCGTAGAGCCGGTCGGCAGTCGGCGAGTAGCGCAAATCCTTCGGCCGCGTCGCGTCGAGCGAGCGGCGCACCCGCCAGCCGACATCGATACCGGCGACATCGCCGACGGCGAAAGGCCCCATCGCCATGCCGAACTCGTAGAGCACCTTGTCGACCTGCTGCGGCAGTGCGCCTTCGTCGACCAGGAACGAGGCCTCGCGGGTCATCGGACCGCGGCTGCGATTGGCGACGAAGCCGTCGCAGACGCCGCACACCACGCCGACCTTGCCGATCGTCCGGGCGAGCGCCTGGGCGGTGGCGACGACGTCCTTCGCCGTCTTTGCGCCGCGGACGATTTCGAGCAGCCGCATGACATTGGCCGGGCTGAAGAAATGCAGGCCGATGACGCTCTCCGGTCGCTTGGTCGCACTAGCGATCTCGTCGACATTGAGATAGGAGGTGTTGGTCGACAGCACCGCCTCCGCCTTGCAGGCGCGGTCGAGCCGGGCGAAGACATCCTTCTTGACCGCCATCTCCTCGAACGCCGCCTCGATGACGATGTCGACATCGGCGAGGGCATCGTAACCCGCCGCCTTGGTGATGAGGCCCATCCGCTTCGCCTTGTCCTCGGCGCGGATGCGGCCCTTCTGCACCATGTCCTGATAGGTCTGCTCGACGCGCGCCAGCCCCTTCTCGAGCGCCTCGGCGGAGTTCTCCAGGACGAGCACGGGAATGCCGGCATCGGCGAAGCACATGGCGATGCCGCCGCCCATCGTGCCGGCGCCGATCACCGCGGCGCTGCGCAACTTTCGTGGTTTTACGGTGTTGTCGATGTCGGGGACCTTGCCGGCCTCGCGCTCGGCGAAGAACGCATAGCGCAGCGCCTTCGCCTGCTCGGAGGGAATAAGCTCGTTGATGATGCGGATGGTCTCGCCGAGCGCCTGGTCGAAGGGCATCGTGACGGCATTCTCGACGCAGTCGACGACGCGCTGCGGCGAGATCTGCCCGCGATTGCTTTTGGCGATGCCGGCGCGGGTGGCGGCGAGGAGCGCGCGCCAATCGATGCCGTCGAGCGCGATCTTGCTTTCGCTGAGCCGTCGTATCGGCGTCTTCTCGGCGATGACGCGCTCGGCGAAGGCGACAGCGTCGGTGAGGAGGTCGCCCTCGGCGATGGCGTCGATGATGCCAAGCTCGCGCGCCTTCTCGGCGCGCGCCGGATCGCCCGACGCCATCATCTTGAGCGCCGGCTCGAGACCGATCAACCGCGGCAGGCGCTCGATGCCGCCGGCGCCCGGCACGATGCCGATCTTGACCTCCGGCAGGCCGACCTGGCAGCGCGGCGTGCCGATGCGGAAATGGCAGCCGAGCGCGACTTCGAGCCCGCCGCCGAGGGCGACGCCGTCGATCGCGGCGACGACCGGCTTCGGGCTCGCCTCGATGGTGGCGATCGCGACGGTGAGGCGGGGCGGTTGCGGCGGCTTGCCGAACTCGCGGATATCGGCGCCGGCGATGAAGGTCTTGCCCTTGCCGATGATGACGATCCCGGCGATGGCGGGGTCGCCGAGAGCGCGGCCGATGGCCTCCATCAGGCCCTGGCGCACGGCGACGCTCAGCGCGTTGACCGGCGGATTGTCTATGGTGAGGATGGCGACAGCGCCTTGCTGTCCATAGGTGACGGTCATGCGATCCTCCTTGGGTTGTCCTGGCGCGTCCGCACGATCAGCGCGTCGACGGCGACGGGGCCGGCGGCGCTACAGATCAGCGGGTTGACATCGATCTCGGCGATCGCGTCGCGATGGTCGGCGATCAGCTCGGAGACGCGGCACACCGCATCGGCGATCGGCGCGAGATCGACCGGCGCGCTGCCGCGAAAGCCGGTGAGCAGTCGAGCGCCCTTGAGGCGCTGCAGCATGGCGAGGGCGGTCTTTCGTCCGACCGGCGCCAGGGCGACGACGCTATCGCGCAGCAGCTCGACGAGAATGCCGCCCGAGCCGACGACGACGAGCGGTCCGAATTGCGGATCGACCCGCGCGCCGATGACGAGCTCGACGCCTTTCGGCGCCATCGGCTGGACCAGCACCCCGTTGATGCGCGGGCGCGGCGTCACCCGCGCCGCGGCTTCGGTGATCTCCTCATAGGCGCGGCGCAACGCCGCCGCGTCGCGCAGATCGAGACGGATGACGCCGGCCTCGGTCTTGTGCGCGATATCGGGCGATTCGATCTTGAGCGCCACCGGGTAGCCGAATTCTGCCGCGGCCACCGCGGCCTCCTCGACACTCTCGGCCAGCCGCTCGCCGGTCACCGGGACGCCATAGAGGGCGAGCATGCCCTTCGCCTCGCGCTCGGTGAGCCGCTCCTCGGCGGCTGCGAGGGATTTGGCGGCGGAAGCCGCCGCTTCCGGCGGGCTCGACCGCGTCGGCGTTTCCAGGTTGCTGCTCCGCAGCGCCTCGTGCCTGTGCCAGGCGGCGAGCGTCGCGAAACAGCGCCGTGACGAGCGGAAAAGCGCGACGCGCGGGTCGTTCTCGTAGAGATCGGCGCCGGGGCCTTGCAGCCATTCGGTCTGCCAGATGATGCAGATCGGCTTGACGGTGCGCAGCGATAGCTCGCTCATCAGCGGAACGCGGGCCGGGGTCTGTCCCGGCAGCGCCATCACCTGCGGCAGGACGAGGGTGCCGTATGCCGGATCCTCGAGCAGCGCCGTGCAGCAGGCGATCAGCGATTGCTGGTCGTTGATCACCTGGGCGGTGACGTCGCAAGGGTTGCGCGTCGAGCCGTAATCGGGGATCGCGGCGGCGAGGATTCGCTGCGCTGCTTCGCCGGGTTGCGGTATCGGGACGCCGAAGGTCTCGGCCATGTCGGCGGTGATGACGGCGGCACCGCCCGAGGTCGCCATGACGGCGACGCCCGGCGCCTTGGGCCGCCCCGCCTTGGCGAAGAATTGCGCCGTCTCGAAAAGCGCCTCGAGATCGTCGACGACGATGAAGCGGCCGCGCTCGAAGGCGGCGCGATAGGCGGCGTCGGAGCCGGCCAGCGTGCCGGTATGCGACAGCGCCGCCGCCGCGCTCGCCGCGCCGTTCGCCACCTTGTAGACGACGATAGGCTTGTCCGCTCGTACAGCCTTCTCGCCCAGCGCGAGCAGCCTTGCCCCCGATGTCACCCCCTCGAAGCAGAGGGCGATGGCGCGGCATTCCGGCGCCTCGACGAGATAGGAGGCGAAGTCGCAGACATCGACGTCGCAGGAATTCCCGGCGGCGAGATAATGGCTGTAGCCGACGCCGCGCTCGCTCGCCTGCACCGCGGTATAGCCCAGCGCGCCCGATTGCGAGACGATGCCGACCGGCCCGATATGATGCGGCAGCTGGTCGTGGCGCGGAATGAAGAGGGCAGCGGCGCGCGTCAGGTTGTTGGCGATGCCGAAGCAGTTCGGCCCGACGATCCGCATGCCGCGCGAGGCGGCGGCGATGGCGGCGAGGCGCTCCTGTTGCGCCTTGCGCTCGGCGAGGCCGGTCTCGCTATAGCCCGAAGCATAGATGACGACGCCGCCGACGCCGCGCGCGGCGCAATCCTCGACCGCCGACTCGACGGCCTCGCGCGGCAGGGCGATGACGACGCAATCAGGCACTTCTGGCAGGGCGGCAAGATCGGCGTAGCACCGGACGCCGTGCAATTCCCGGTATTTCGGATTGATCGCATAGACGCGCCCGCCGAAGCCGGCGAGGTTGGCCAGGGTGCGCGAGCCGAAGCCGCCGGGATTGGCGGAGACGCCGATGACCGCCACCGCGCGCGGGTCGATCAGCCGGGTGAGATCGGCACGGCTATAGAGCGCTCGGTCGCGATCTGTTCTGCCCGTCATGACAGCGCTGAGCCTTCCTCCCGGAGCCCGGTTTCGCCGAAACGTGGGGGTTTCGTCTCCGCTCGGCTCAGGCAAGCTCCCATGGCGGCTTGGGGCGAGTCAATTCCGCAGGGACGGGCCCGGCGGAGGCGCCGGCCGCTCTCTATCAACCGGCTGATTCGGCGTGCATTCTGACTTCCGCGTGGCGATCGATCTAGTGTAGATTGCGCCGCGGATTGATCATTCGGGAGATGGCGGTGGCGTTTATCTTGAGGGGGAGCCGTCTGGCGGTGCTGGCCGTGATCCTGCCGCTCGCCGGAACCGGCGGGGCCGTTGCGCAGGGTGGCGGCATCATCGACGAAGCCAAGATCGGCGTGATGGCACATGACATCACTCTCGGCGGTCGCCACGTCGAGAGCGGCAGCGACATCAATCTCGAGCTTCTCTTCAGCTCGCCGGGCTTCCTCAGCATCATCGGCGCGCCGCGGCCGCATCTCGGCGGCTGGGTCAATACCGACGGCAATACCGACGCCGCGTATTTCGGCCTGACCTGGGGCTGGTCGCCGTTCAAGCACATCATCGGCAAGACCGACGCCTTGACGCTCCTCGGCAGCCTGGGCGGTGCCGTGCATGACGGCTACGAGAACAGCGCGCCGCCCAACCGCAAGAAGCTCGGCTCGCCCGTGCTCTTCCGCGAGAGCGCCGAGCTCGCCTATCAGATCACGCCGATCTACAGCATCTCGGCCATGGTCGACCATATCTCGAACGCCAATCTCGGCAACCACAATGCCGGCATCACCAATGCCGGCGTGCGGATGGGCGTCAAGTTCTAGCTTTAAGCCTTAAGCTGTAAGTTCATAGCTTACAGCTAGAGCCCGACCCTGCCGGCGTCGGGCCGCACTGTGCTATAAGCCCGTCATGCGATCTCTGCTCTGCATCCTGGCGCTCGCTTTGTTGCTTGCCGGCTGCGAAGGGACCAACCTGCGCGGCTCGGCCAGCGAGCACGGCATGCGCAACGTCCGGGTCGGCATCCCGCTCTGATCTACCCCGCCGCCAAGGCGCGCTCTAGGAAGTCGAGCCGGTCCTGTCCCCAATAGGGCTTGTCCTTGTAGATATAGGTCGGCGCGCCGAAGACCTGGCGCTCGATCGCCTCGTCGGTATTCGCCGCGAACTCGGCGCGCGCCGCATCGCCGTCGGCGGCGGCGACCAGCGCCGTGCCGTCGAGGCCGCTTTCATTGCAGATCGCCGCCACCGTCGCCCGATCCGAGACATCGCGCTCCTCGACCCAGACGGCGCGCAGCAGCGCGTTGGCGAGCTTGCCGGGATCGGCGCCGCTCTGCTTCGCGGCGACGATGGCGCGCGCGGCGAAATCGCTCGCCACCGGGAAGTGCTTGGGGTGAATGTTGAGCTTCAGGCCGAGAAAGTCGCGCCAGCGCTCGAGCTCGACCAGCCGATAGGCTTGGCGCTGCTTCGCTCGCTGGCCGACCGGCAGACCGCCCGAGACGGGAAACACCTTGCCGTAATCGCACGGCTTGTAGCTGAGCTCGGCGCCGTGCCTGCGCACCATGGCGTCGAGCCTGGCGCCGCCGAGATAGGTCCAGGGCGACACCGGGGTGAAGAAATAATCGACGATCTTGGCCATTCGATTTCTCCCTTGCGGATCTATGCCGGGCGCTCGCGCAGCGCGCGGCGGATGATCTTGCCTGTCGTCGTCATCGGCAGCGCGTCGATGAACTCGACGAGGCGCGGATATTCATGCGCGGCGAGCCTCACCTTGACAAAATCCTGGATCTCGCGCGCCAACGCGGGCGAGGGTGCCTGACCGGGCTTCAGCACGAGGAAGGCCTTGACCAGCTCGGTGCGCACCGGATCGGGCACGCCGATCGCCGCGGCGAGGGCGACGGCGGGATGCTTCATCAGGCAATCCTCGATCTCGGCCGGGCCGATGCGATAGCCCGCCGAGGTGATGAGGTCGTCGGAGCGGCCGACGAACCAGAAATGGCCCTCCTCATCCTGGCGCGCGAGATCGCCGGTAATGAGGAACTCGCCGGCGAATTTGTCCCGCGTCGCCGCCGTGTTGTCCCAGTATTCGAGGAACATGACAGGGTCGGGGCGGCGCACGCCGACGAGGCCGCTCTCGCCCGGGCGGACCGGCGTGCCGGCGGCATCGACGATGCGCACATCGTGGCCGGGGATCGCCCGTCCCATCGAGCCCGGCCGCACCGGAAAGAGTCCGGCGGCATTGCCGACCAGCAGATTGCATTCGGTCTGGCCATAGAACTCGTTGATCGTCAGCCCGAATGTCGCGCGGCCCCAATCGAGCAGCTCGCCGCCCAGCGTCTCGCCGCCGCTCGCGACGGTACGCAGGGCGAGGCCGGGATGCGCGCCGCCGCGATCCGCCTGGCGCATCAGCTTGAGCGCGGTCGGTGGCAGGAAGACGTTGCGCACGCCGTGAGTCGCCATCAGGCGGAACGCCTCGTCGGGATCGAATTTGCGCGCGCGATAGGCGAGCACCGGCATGCCGTGATGCCAGGACGGCAGCAGCACGTCCATGAGGCCGCCGATCCATGCCCAATCGGCGGGCGTCCAGAAGAGGTCGCCCTTCTGGGGGAAGAACTCGTGCGGCAGCTCGACGCCGGGGAGATGGCCGAGCAGGACGCGATGGGCGTGGAGGGCACCCTTCGGGTTGCCGGTGGTCCCCGACGTATAGATGATGAGGGCGGGATCGTCTTCCCGCGTCGCAACCGGCACGAAAGTATCGGCGGCGCGCGCAAGGAGGGCGGCGAAATCATGCGCCGAGCTCTCACCGCCATCGATCAGATAGAGGTGGCGCAGGGCGGGCAAGCGGTCGCGCAGCTTTGCGATCTTGGCATGGCCGGCGCGGTCGGTGACGAGCGCGGCGGCGCCGCTATTGCCCAGCCGGTATTCGAGCGCGTCCTCGCCGAAGAGGGTGAAGAGCGGCACCGCGATGAGCCCCGCCTTGTAGGCGGCGACATGGGCGATCGCCGTCTCCGGCGCCTGCGGCAGCAATATTGCGAGCCGGTCGCCGCGCTTCAGCCCATGCGCCGTCAGCACATTGGCGAAGCGGTTCGATTGCGCCTTGATGTCGTCGAAGCTGAAGCGCCGCACCGCGCCTGCCTCGTCCTGGAAGATCAGCGCGAGGCGGCCTTCACCGGTGGCGTGGCGGTCGCAGACATCGACGCCGATATTGTAGAATTCCGGCACCTGCCAGCGGAACCCGCCGACGACCGCCGCGTAGCTCGCCGCCTTGTGCAGCATGATGGGCCGAATCCTCCCGCGCGATGCGCTTATCGCGACATCATAGTGAAGCGATCCGTTGCGGCGCCAAGAATTTCGCGGGCGCTGAGATCGTCATCGCGGCGCGGCCGCCCCCTCTCCCGCTTGCGGGACAGGGTTCCGGGGTGCTCCTCGCGATGACCCGGTCCGAAAACCGCGAGATGAAGGCGCTTGCCCCGCCGATATCTCTGCTCCACGCTCGGAGCGGTCGCCATGCAAATCCATCCCCTATCTCGTGAACGCGCCAATGCCGGGAGGCACCGTGAGCAGTAACGCGGCGCTGGCCGCGCCGCGCCTCTTCCATGGCTGGCTCGTGGTAACAGGCGCCTTCGCCGTAACCTTCGTCGGCTTCGGCAGCGCCTACACGTTCAGTGCCTTCCTCACCTCGCTGCAGACGGAATTCGGCGCCTCGCGCGGCTCGGTCTCGCTGGTCTTCTCGCTCGCCGGCTTTCTCTATTTCGGCCTCGGGGTGGTGAGCGGCCCGCTCGCCGACCGCTTTGGCTCGCGCCGTCTCGCCGTGACAGGCATGATCCTGATTGGGCTCGGCCTCTCTCTCGCCAGCATCGCGCGCAGCCTGGCGGAAATCTACCTCGCCTACGGGCTCGGCGTCGGGCTCGGCGTCGGCTGCTCCTACGTTCCGGCCGTGGGCGCCGTGCAGCGCTGGTTCGTCCGGCGCCGCGGCTTGGCCTCCGGCCTGGCGGTCAGCGGGATCGGCGTCGGCACGCTGGTCATGCCGCCCCTCGCTTCCTTCTTCATCGCCACTCTGGGCTGGCGCGAGGCCTATCTCGCCCTCGGCGCTCTCGCCGCTTTCGGCGGCACGGGAATGGCGCTGCTGATCGAGAACGATCCCGACGATCGCGGCCTCGGCGCCGACGGCGATCCGCCGCAAGCGGGCGCCAACGCGAAGCCTTCGGCCGAGTCCTCGGTGCGGCAAGCGATAACGTCGCGGCGCTTCATCGGCCTCTATGCCGCCTGCCTGATCTGCTCGTTCGGGCTCTTCGTCCCCTTCGTCCACCTCGTCCCCTACGCGCTCGATCACGGCATCGCGCCATCCTCCGCCGTCCTCCTCCTCGGAATCATTGGCATCGGCAGCACCGCCGGCCGCTTCTTTCTCGGCGGCCTCGCGGACCGGCTGGGGCGCCGCCTCGCCGTTCTGGCGATGTTCGTCCTCATGGCGCTCGCTCAGCTCGTCTGGGCCATCTCGACGGGTCTCTGGCCGCTCGCTTGTTTCGCCTTCGCCTACGGCGTCTTCTACGGCGCCTGGGTCGCGCTGCTTCCGGCGCTGGTCATGGATTATTTCGGCGGCCGCAATATCAGCGGCATCATAGGCATTCTCTACACCAGCGTGGCGTTCGGCACGCTGATCGGCCCCAGCGCCGCCGGATTCGCCTTCGACATCAGCCACAGCTATGCGGTGCCGATCCTCGCCAGCGTCTGCGCCAACCTCATCGCCGCCGCCATCATGGCTGCGACATCGAAGGTGCCCGTATCGACATCCCCGAGATCGCCGTGACATAGTTGCTCGTCGACAGCGCGCGAAGGGGGGCGGCCATGAGCATCGAGTTTCTGGTGACGTCGCTGATCGTCGTCGTCTCGCCTGGCACCGGCGTTCTCTATACGCTGGCGGCCGGGCTCTCGCGCGGCTCGCGCGCCAGCGTCGTCGCGGCGTTCGGCTGCACGCTCGGCATCGTGCCCCACATGGCGGCGGCGATCATGGGGCTGGCGGCGCTGCTGCACACCAGCGCGCTCGCCTTCCAGACGCTGAAATATCTCGGCGTCGCCTATCTTCTCTATATGGCGTGGAACGCGCTGAAGGAGCATGGCGCGCTCCGCGTCGAGAAAGAGGTCGGCAGCCGCTCGGCGCGTCAGGTGATCGTCTCGGCCATATTGATCAACATCCTCAATCCCAAGCTGTCGATCTTCTTCTTCGCCTTCCTGCCGCAATTCGTACGCGCCGACGAGGCGCATCCGCTCTCGCGCATGCTCGAGCTCAGCAGCGTCTTCATGCTGCTGACCTTCGCCGTCTTCGTCGTCTACGGGCTCTTCGCGGCTTCTATCCGCAACCACATCATCTCGCGTCCGCGCGTCTTGACCTGGATGCGCCGCACCTTCGCCGCCGCCTTCGTTGCGCTCGGCGCCAAGCTCGCGCTGGCGGAGCGTTAGGGCTCGCACACATCTTTTCGCCCCTCCGCCCTTGAGGCAGCTATTACATTGGCATGCGGGGTGGATAAAATGCTGCCGAACGGCTGCTCAGGGTACGCTGGCCCGCGGGAAATCTCGCCATCGACCCTCCGGTGCCGAACGCGATCCCAGCGCGGTTCAACGCATGAAGAAGACCAGATCGGAGGCGGTGAGCGGGGCCTCGGCCAGATGCAGCGCCATCGCCGGCGCGCTTCCCACCAAGAGGCGGCCGATCCTAAGGGGCTTCTTTCTTGTGCTCATGCTGCTGGTGGCGGCGGGAGCTGGGGGACTCGTCTGTTGGCTGGGGCTGCGCGACCCGCTCGCCGCCTTACCGCGCGCCACCGGAAACCCGATTGCAATCGGACTCACCGCGGAGCCGCGCAACGGCCGAACGCTGCAGCACGTCGTGCTCGAAGCGCCCGGCGTCGGCCGGATCGGGCTCGCCATCAGCCTGCCCGATCCGCTGCCGAAGCGGCCCCTGCCGATCGTCATGGTGCTGGGCGGCCTCGCCACGGGCGAGAGGAACATTCGCCACGTCCCGGGCGGCGGCGACAACGCGATCGTTGGTTATGATTGGCCGGCCCCGACTCCGCTGCCGCAGGGCTGGGATTTCATCCGCCAGGCGCCCGATCTTTACAATCGGACCCTTCGTGTGCCGGGGCAGATCGCCGCGGCGCTGGACTGGCTCGCTGGCCAGGGCTGGGCGGATCCCGACAGGACCAGCCTTCTCGGCTTTTCATTGGGCGCGCTGGCGGCGCCGGCCGCGCAGCGCCTCGCCGAGCTCCGAGGCCGCGCGATCGGCTGGACGGCGCTCGCCTATGGCGGCTCGCCGGTCGGTGCTCTGCTCGCCGCCAACCCCTATATGAGGCCCCGCTGGGCGGCGCCCATCCTCTCTCGCGTCGCCGACCTGGTGTTCCGACCGGTTGAGCCCGGCGAGCATCTCCCGCATCTCCGGGGCCGGTTCCTTCTCGTCGGCAGCCGGGACGATGCCTTCGTCCCGGAAGCCGCGGCGCGGCGGATGCGCGATCTCGCGCCCGAGCCTCGAACCGTCGTCCTCCTCGAGGGCGGTCACATGGGTGTCGGCGCGGACCGGCAGGCGCTGCTCGGCGAGATCATCGCCGTGACGACGCGCTGGCTGGCCGACGAGAAGGCGGTGAACCCGCCTTCTTAGAACGGACCCCCCGGCTGCGCCGCCGTGATCATGCGCTTGAGGATCGCCTCGATGTTGTCGTGCATCGCGCCTTCATTGGCGAGGCGGAACCGCTCGGGGCCGTAGACGGTCTCGCTGAACTTGACCGTGTAGGGCGTCTCGATGGTTTCGTCGAGCTTGATCGCCTGGCTGCCTGTTGCGACGACCGTGTAGTGGACTTTCGCCGTAACTGTCGTGTCGAAGGCGGCGAGCGGTCGGTCGAGCGAGACGAGCTCGGCATTAAGAAGGTAGCTTCCTTGCCCCGATGAAGTCATGCCGTTTCGCGTCAGCGATTCCCCGAGTGCGGCGCGAAAATTGTCGGTCGAGACGTTGGGATGCCAGAGCGGATTCGTCTCGGCGCCGCCGCTCACCCTGTCGACACGGACCGCGCCGCGCAGCTTCGAGGCGTTGCCGATGACGGTATCCGGCGAAACCGCCACCGCCATGGCATCGGTCCGCGCTCCCGAGGCGCAGCCGGACGCCGTGAACAATACCGCCAGCAAGGCCAGGCCGGCGCGAATGCCGATGGTTTTGCCGCGCATGGTTGCCTCGACTGAATTCGGCCGCCGCTGTCCGGGATGGAGCGGCATTTGCGGATTCGGTTATGGGAGCACTGCGCGGATATCGCAAGGGAGCGGCGATGAAAAAGAGCAGTCAGAGCGGGACATGCGCGAGACCAGGAACTCCCACGCTGTCCGCAACGTTGCCGGGAGTGATGCCGGCGATGTCGTCCGCATCGCGCTCGATCGCCGAGACCTGTCCCTGATTCTCGTGTCTCGAGCGACGGGTGCAGTTCAGGTGTCTGATCCCAATTCGTCCACAATGCCCCACGAAGGAGCGCTATCAGAGTGCGCGTTCAGACAGATCGTGCTTCTCGAACCACTTCGGACCAGGGCCGCGCATGTAGTGAAGTTCAGGGCGATACGGGTCAAATTGACGCGCTATTTGCTTTTGCCAGCGCTGTACCACGATACGAAACATGGTTGCTGGCGACGAGGTGCCGGATGTTGCCTCTCCGATGACGGCGATCTTCATGATTGCGTCTCCATCCCAGGTTGATGGATGGAGGGTGGACCAGGCGGAGCCGCAAGACTTTCAAACGACCACGAATTTACCTTGGGTTTTTGTCCAAAAACGTCCGCAATCGCGGTAATATCTCTTGCCGAGAGGGTTGCGCGGGCGACCTGCCCATCCAAAATCCCTTAGTTTCAACCGCTTCTCGGACTGACGGCATGAGCTCGCCCGCGTTATGGAGCGCCGTCGTGAAGATTGTTTTCGGAGAGCACGTGCTCGATCCCGATCGGCGGGAGCTTACCCGCGGATCCGAGGCGATCGCGGTCGGGCCTCAGGTCTTCGATCTGCTGATGTGTCTGCTGCGGAACCGCGAGCGCGTGGTGACGAAGGACAACCTGATCGATGCGGTCTGGGGCGGGCGGATCGTCTCGGAATCCACTCTCACGAGCCACATCAACGCGGTACGCAAGGCACTTGGTGACACCGGCGAGGAACAGCGCCTGGTTCGCACGATCGCGCGCAGGGGCTATCGGTTCGTGGGCGAAGTGCGGGAAACCGATGCTTCGGAAAAAGCGGATCCTGCCAAGCCCCATGAGCCCCTCGCGCAGGCGCTGGCTCTTCCGGATCGCCCATCCATTGCCGTCCTGCCGTTCCTCAATCTCAGCGGCGATCCCACCCAGGACTACTTTGTCGACGGGGTGGCGGAGGACATCATCTCCGCATTGTCGCGCATGAGCTGGCTGTTCGTCATAGCGCGCAATTCAAGCTTCACCTACAAGGGACAAACCGTCGACGTGAAGCAGGTGGGCCGTGAACTTGGCGTGCGCTACGTCCTCGAAGGCAGCTTGCGCAAGGCAGCGAACCGCGTGCGGATCGCGGGTCAGCTCATCGACGCGGGCACGGGCGCGAATATCTGGTCGGAGCGGTTCGAAGGCAAGATCGACGACATCTTCGAGCTGCAGGACCAGATGGCCGCAAACGTCGTAGGGGCGATCGCGCCGCAGCTGGAGCGGGCGGAGATCGAGCGCGCCAAGCACAAACCAACGGAAAGTCTCGACGCCTACGACTACTATCTTCGCGCAGTGGCGGACCTGCATCATGGGACCAGGGAGGCCATCGATGAGGCGCTGGTTCTGCTCTGCAACGCGATCGAGCTCGATCCGGAGTATGCAGCAGCATATGGGATGGCTGCCTGGTGTCACTTCTGGCGCAAGATCAACGGCTGGATGAACGATCGCCAGCGGGAGCTCGCCGAGGGAACCCGCCTGGCCCGCCGCGCCGTCGAGTTAGGCAGGGACGATGCGGTGGCACTCACGCGCGGCGGCAATGCTCTCGCTCATTTCGCCGGCGACCTCGATGGGGGCGTCGCCCTGCTCGACCGGGCGAAGATGCTCAATCCCAACTTGGCGGCCGCCTGGTGGATGGGTGGCTTCGTCCGAGTTTGGCTCGGCGATCCGGACGGCGCAATCGCGCACTTCGCTCAGGCGATGCGTCTCAGCCCGCTGGACCCTGAAATGTACCGCATGCAGGCGGGAATGGCGGTGGCGAACCTGTTCGGTGGGCGCTTCGACGAAGCCTCATCGTGGGCCGGGAAGTCGTTCCGGGACCTGCCAAGCTTTCTGTTGGTTGTCGCCATTATCGCGGCCAGCCATGCGCTTGCCGGACAGGCCGACGAAGCGCGGCGAGCGATGCAGCACCTGCGTCAGCTCGATCCCGCCCTCCGCATCTCCAACCTGACTGATTGGCTCCCGATCCGCCGGCCGCAAGACCTTGCCATCTTCTCGGACGGCCTGCGCAAAGCGGGACTGCCGGAGTGACGGAGGTCCATTGTCACATCAAGCAAGAACAGGCCGTTTCGGGCTGCAACTCGCCTCATCTAACTGGTTGAAATTGCGTGACCTCGCTCTCGCGCCGAGGCCAGTGAAAGCAAATAAAGCCCGTTAATGTGACAATGCCTACGCCGCTATAGTTACGACTCATGCGTCGTTGCCGTTGG
>DATAQP010000021.1:0-3429 GCA_036264595.1 Allostellaceae bacterium | reverse complement strand
TCTCGGGTGAAATCCCCGTCCGCTCGCGTGGTGGCCGAAACCCGCGCGTGGCGCGATAATCACGCCCTGGTCGCCTGAGCCAGAAAGCTTCTCGTCTTCGCACTCGAACGCGGCTCGCCGTGGGTCGTAAAGCCGGCTCTCTGTTAATGGTTGCTACGGCTGCTATTCGGGCTTCGGCCGCCGATGGTTGCGCCAATTGCGATCCTCACGGATGATGACTCCAGCGGGGGACATCGCCCATGAAGAAAGCTCTATCGGCCGCGTTGCTCGTCATCGCATTGCCTGTCGCCGCCTTGGCGCTCGCCGGTCCCGCCGCCGCTTCAGGCACGCTGCGCATCGCGCTGCAGGAGGATCCTGACGCGCTCGACCCCGCCCAGGGGGTCAGCTTCGTCGGAAGGGTGGTATTTGCCGGGCTCTGCGACAAGCTGATCGACATCGACCAGACACTCGCCTATGTGCCGCAGCTCGCCACCGAATGGCGCTGGTCTCAAGACAATCTGGCGCTGACGATGACGCTGCGCCCGGGCGTCGTCTTCCATGACGGCACGACATTCGACGCCGCCGCGGTGAAGGCAAATATCGAGCGCTACAAGAACGCGCCGGAATCGAAGTGCAAGACCGAGCTGAAGCAAGTCTCCGCCGTCGAGATCGTCGACCCCGCGACGGTGCGCTTCGTGCTCTCGGAGCCCTATGCGCCGCTGCTCGGCATCCTCTCCGACCGCGCCGGCATGATGATCTCGCCCAAGGCGATCGCCGAATCGGGCGACAAACTGTCCAACAATCTGGTCTGCGCCGGCCCCTATAAATTCGTCGAGCGCGTGGCGCAGGACCGCATCGTGCTGGAGAGATTCGACGGATACTGGAACGCCGGCGCCATCGCCATCGACAAGGTGATCTATGTGACGGTCCCCGATCAGAGCGTCCGCCTCGCCAATCTCAAATCCGGCGGGCTGGAGATCGCCGAACGCATCGCCCCGACCGATCTCGACGCGGTGCGCAGCGATCCCAGGCTGAAGCTGGTGGAGAGCCCGTCCCTCGCCTATTACAACCTCTTCATCAACCTCAACGGCGGCGAGCGCGCCAACACGCCGCTCGGCAAGAACGAGAAAGTGCGCGAGGCGCTCGAGGCGGCGATCGACCGCAACGTCATCAACCAGGTCGTCTTCAACGGCGAATACATTCCGAGCAACCAGCCGGTGCCGCCGGGCTCGACCTATTACGCCAAGGATTTTCCGGTGCCGCCGCGCGACCTCGCCAAGGCGAAGCGCCTCTTGGCGGAGGCGGGCGTACCGCATCCCGAATTCACCCTCTTCTCGGCCAACGCGACGACGGATCAGCGCGTCGCCGAGGTCATCCAGTCGATGGCGGCCGAGGCCGGCTTCGAGATCAAGCTGCAGGTCAGCGAGGTCAACACGCTGCTTGCCGCCGCGACCAAGGGCGACTATCAGGCCTGGGTGGTGATCTGGAGCGGCCGGCCGGACCCCGACGGCAATATCAGCATCTGGCTCGCCTGCGACGGGTTCCTCAATTGGGGGAAATATTGCGACCCCAAGCTCGATGGATTGCTGAGCAAGGCGCGGAAGAGCACCGCGGTCGCCGAGCGCCAGGCGCTCTACAGCCAGGCCGCGGCGATCTATCTCACCGCGCGACCGCATATTTTTCTCTATCATCTCAAATGGCTGTGGGGCACGACCGCCAAGCTCGACGGCTTCACGCCCTTCCCCGACGGCATCATCCGCCTGCAGGGGATGACATTGCGGCCGTGAGGCGCCTCTTGCATGACGATTATGCGTCGTTCGAGACGGACGCTGCGCGGCCTCCTCAGGGTGAGATAGATTGTTAGCGGCATAGAAAATTTTCCTCATCCTGAGGAGGCGCGTAAGCGCCGTCTCGAAGGACGCACCCCGTCGATCCAGGAGTCGGTTTCCCCGTGACGACTGCCAGTTCCAGCCTTCTCGACCTTGCCGCCTTTGCCGCAACGAAGCTGGCGACCGATCCTTTTCCCCATGTCATCGTCCCCGGCTTCCTCAGCCGCGCAGCGCTCGACGCCGTCGCGGCGGATTTCCCGCGCATCAAAAAACCAGGCAGCTTCCCGACCAGCGAGCTCACCTTCGGGCCGCGCTTTCGCGCCCTGCTGGACGAGCTCGAGGGGCCGGCGATGCGCGCCGCCTTCGAGACGAAATTCGCCATCGACCTTACCAACCGGCCAACCATGGTGACGGTTCGCGGCCGCGCCCAGCGCAAGGACGGCCGCATCCACGCCGACAGCAAGACCAAGCTGATCACCGTGCTCATCTACATGAACGACACATGGGAGGCGCCGGGCGGCAGGCTGCGCCTGCTGCGCTCGCCCGACAATCTGACCGACTACGTCGCCGAGGTGCCGCCGGTCGAGGGCACGCTCCTCGCCTTCAAGGTGACGCCCCATTCCTGGCACGGCCACGAGCCGACCGAGGGCGAGCGCCGCGCCATCCAGCTCAACTGGGTGACCGACGACGCCGTCGTCCGCCACGAGCAGGCCCGCCACCGCTTCTCGGCCCGGTTGAAGCGGCTCTTCGCGCCGGCCTGATCGTTAGCCGTGTGAGGCCGAATCTCCATTCGTCGTTCCCGCGAAAGCGGGAACCCAGTGGCGAGCGACGCACCGTTTCCTCTGGGCCCCCGCTTTCGCGGGGCGACGAGTGAAAGAGTTCAAATTCAAACCATCATCCAATAGCGCCTCCTCTCCCGGCATCTCTTGATTGATGGACCGTCCAACGCCAGATATTGCAAGCGATGCCATAAGGGATCGCGTATTCCGGGGGCCCTGCGGGGACCCGCCACGTCTGCTCGCTCAGCTCCGAGGAGGAGGCACAATGACACGCCTTTCGGTCTTCAACTCGCCGTTATTGCTCGGTTTCGACCATTTCGAGCGGGCGCTCGACCGCGTTAGCAAGGTCGCGGCGGACGGCTATCCGCCTTACAACGTCGAGCAGACGGGCGATAACGCGTTGCGCATCACGCTGGCGGTTGCCGGCTTTGCCATGGAGGATCTCAGCATCCGCATCGAGGACAACCAGCTCGTCGTCCGCGGCAAGCAAACCGACGACAAGGAACGGCTCTATCTGCATCGCGGCATCGCCGCACGGCAGTTCCAGCGCTCCTTCGTCCTCGCCGAAGGTATCGAGGTGGCGGGGGCTTGGCTCGATAACGGCTTGCTCCATATCGATCTTGTCCACCCGTCGCTGGAAAGCAGGGTGCGCACCATCGAGATCCGGCAGACCGCCACCGACGGCCAGCGCAAGGTCGACGTCGCCGCGGGCGGAACGCGCAGCTGACCAATTTCCCCGCCCGGGAAGCGAAGCTGACCAAATTCCCCGTGGGAGGCGTTAAACTCTTTAGACTATCATCTAGAGGCCGAGACGCTGGCCCTCAAAAGCGGCGCGCCGGCAG
>DATAQP010000600.1:0-3718 GCA_036264595.1 Allostellaceae bacterium | reverse complement strand
GGGCCGCGCGGCATGCGGCCGGGCTTTCGCAGCCGCGCCCTCGCCTGGCTGGCGCGCCGCTTCGGCGTCGCTTTCGTGCTGCCGGTCATCAATACGCTCGAGCAGGCGGATATCGGCCAATACGACGAGCAGCCGGAAGCGGTCGCCGCCGGCCTGCCGCGGGCAGAGCGCTCGCATGCCCGCATCCTGCAAGCCGTCGCCAGCCCGACGCGCGGCCTGCCGGGCGGCGTGCTCGGCCGTATCGAGGGCCGCCATCGCGGCGTCGGCGGCAACGCGCTGCGCGCTGCCGTGCTCGGCGCCAATGACGGGCTGGTCTCCAATCTAAGCCTCGTCATGGGGGTGGTCGGCGCCGATTTCACGCCGGCGACGATCCTCGCCACCGGTTTCGCTGGATTGCTCGCCGGGGCCTGCTCGATGGCGATGGGCGAATGGCTGTCGGTCAACAGCTCGCGCGAGCTCTACCAGAATCAGATCGCCACCGAGGCCAGCGAGCTCGCCGAGGTGCCGGATGAGGAGAAGGAAGAGCTCGTCCTGATCTATCAGGCGAAGGGGCTGAGCGACGACGAGGCGCGCCAGCTCGCCGACCGGCTGATGGCCGACAAGAGCACCGCACTCGATACGCTGGTGCGCGAAGAGCTCGGCATCGACCCCGACGAGCTCGGCGGCTCGGCCTGGGGCGCGGCGGCGACCTCTTTCCTTCTCTTCTCGGTCGGCGCGATCATCCCGGTGGCGCCCTTCCTTGCCCTCGGCGGCAACGCGGCGGTCGTCGGCAGCCTCGCGCTCAGCGGGCTGGCGATGGCCGGCATCGGCTCCGGCACCACCCTCTTTACCGGCCGCAGCGTCGTTTTCTCGGCGCTGCGCCAGCTCGCCATCGGCCTGGCGGCCGCCGGCATCACCTTCGGTATGGCACGGCTCGTCGGCGTGGCATTGACGGGATAGGCAGGAGAGATCGACTATGTATGGCGCAACGATGAGCCCGGAGGAGTTCGCGCAGCGCGCGCGCCGCGCCGGTCTCAAGCTCGACGACGCGGCGGTCGCGATGCTGTTTGAGGAGATCGCCGCCTCTTGCGCGTTGATGGGCGAGATGGCCGAGCGTGTCAAGGCACGGCTGGCGCCGGCGAGCGAGCCGGCCCATGTCTTTCGCCCAGCAGGCGAGGCGAGCGATGGCGGCCTTTGAGCTGCCGACCATCGCCGCGGCGGCGCGGCTGATCGCCAGCCGCGAGCTCTCGCCGGTCGAGTTGACGCGCGCGTGCCTGACGCGCATCGAGGCGCTCGACGGACGCATCAACAGCTTCCTGCTGACGCGACCGGAGGCGGCGCTTGACGAAGCGGCGGCGGCCGAGGCGGCGATCGTCCGCGGCGACTATCGCGGCCCGCTGCACGGCATTCCGGTCGCCCACAAGGACATCGTCGAGACCGCTGGCATCCGCACCACGGCGCATTCGAAGCTGCTGCGCGATTTCGTGCCGCAACGCGACGCCACCATCGTGCGCCGGCTCGCCGATGCGGGAACCATCCTGCTCGGCAAGACGGCAACGCATGAATTCGCCATGGGCGGCCCGTCCTTCGACCTGCCCTGGCCGCCGGCACGCAACCCATGGAACACCGATCATTTCACCGGCGGATCGAGCAGCGGCACTGGCGCCGCCGTCGCCGCCGGATTCATTCTCGGCGGCAGCGGCAGCGATACCGGCGGCTCGATCCGCCTGCCCGCCGCCTATTGCGGCATCACCGGGCTGAAGCCCACTTACGGTCGCGTCAGCCGTTACGGCGTCCTCCCCCTCGCCTATTCGCTCGACCATGTCGGGCCGCTCGCCTGGACGGCCGAGGATTGCGCCATCCTGCTCCAGGCGATGGCCGGGCACGATCCCGCCGATCCGGCGAGTGCAGACGAGGCGGTGCCGGATTATCGCGCCGCTCTGCGACCGGATCTGCGCGGCCTGCGCATCGGCGTCGTGCGGCATTTCTTCGAGAGCGATTACCGCATCGATGGCGAGGCCGAGAGCGCGATCGACGCGGCGCTGGCGACGATGCAGGGGCTGGGCGCCGAGCTGCGCGAGATCCGCCTCTCGCCGCTCCAGGATTATGGCGCCTGCGGCTGGCTCATCCTGATCGGCGAATCCTGGGCGGTGCATGAGAAGGTCATGCGTGAGCGCTTCCTCGATTACGGCCGCATGATGCGCAACCGGGTCGTGCTCGGCGCCTTCCTCGGCGCCGGCGATTACGTCCAGGCGCTGCGCCTGCGCCGCGCGCTCGGCGAGGAGATGGCCACGGCGATGCGCGACGTCGACGTGCTGGTCACCGGCATCACGCCGGGCGAGGCGCCGCGCATCGACGAGAACCCGGGATACGAATCCTTCCAGCGCCCGCTGATGATGCCGTTCAACGTCACCGGCCAACCGTCGATGGCAGTGCGCTGCGGCCTCTCGGCGAACGGCCTGCCGCTCAGCCTACAGATCGCCGGCAAGCCTTTCGGCGAGGCCACCGTGCTGCGCGTCGGGCATGCCTACGAGCAGGCGACCGGCTGGCATCGGTGGCGACCGCCATTGGCCGCCACCCGATAACGCTCAGCGCGGGTCCTCGCCGCCCGTATCGGCGACCAGCCCGGCTGCCGCGATGCCGTGCAGGGCGCAATCCTCGTCCTTTTCTGAGACGTCGCCGCTGATGCCGACCGCGCCGACGATGGCGCCGGCGGCGGAGCGGATAAGCACGCCGCCGGCGGCTGCCACCATGCGACCGTCGGCAAGCTCGGTCAGCGCGGTGAAGAACTGCGGCGCCCGCGCGGCACGGCGCGCCAGCTCGCGCCCGCCGAACCCCATGCCGAGCACGCCCCATGCCTTGCCCATGGCGATCTCGGGGCGAAGCAGCGAGCTGCCGTCCTCGCGCTTCGCTGCCTTGAGGTGCCCACCGGCATCGAGGACGACGACGGTCAGCGGCGCCAGGGCGAGCTCGCGACCACGCTCAAGCGCCTTGTCGACGATCACCGACGCTACATTCAATGACAGGTCAGACATCGGTCGCGACCTCGGGGAAACAAACCGAATAGCATGCCAAACTAGCGACGAAAGCCCTTGGATTGCGATAGGAAAACCGCACCAGACGTCAAGAGGGCTTTCTTCCCCCTCCAGCTAGATACTCTCAAGAATGACACATTACAGCCATTTTTGATCGACTAGTCTGTCGCCACATATTGTCGGGACGTCTCTTAGTCCCTTGGTACGTCTTGACGGTCGGTTCGCAATCACTGTGTTCTGTATGGTGTATCGGCAACGCCTAATGGTACCGCGGGCGCGGTAAGTGGCGGGTATAATGAGAAGATTGGACGCTAATCTGAGCCGAGACGCCCCCTTGTCCTTAATGGGGATGCGAGAGGTTGGTTTGTCTGCGCGGCTGCCGGGGTATAGACTAGGACGATGGCGGCAATGGTCGGGCGGTCCCAGCGACGGCGACTTTTCGCAGCGGCGGCCCGTTCGTTGGCAGCGCCCCTGTGGTTGGCCCTGGCATTATCGTCTTGCGCCTTTCTCGGCGGTGAAACGCCTGCCCCACCGCCCGTCGCCGAGCCACCGCAACCGCCCGTTGCCGTCGCCAAGCCGCCAACGCCACCTCGGCCCACTCGCAAGCCAGCGCCACCGATCGCCCAGCAGCCAGGCGGTCAACCGTCGACAACCGAGAGCGAGCCGGTCGATCCGGAGCGCCTCATCGGCCTCGATCAGCGCGA
>DATAQP010000565.1:0-1863 GCA_036264595.1 Allostellaceae bacterium | reverse complement strand
CGTCGAAACCAACCTCGTCTTCATCGAAGTGACAAAGACGGGGAAAAGCGCCGACGCCCTCTCGAAAGCGCTCGCCGAGCAGAGCATCGGCATCGGCGTGGAGAGCAAGATACGATTGCGCGCCGTCACGCACCTCGACGTTGACCGGGCCGGTGTGGACGAGGCCGCTGATGCGATCGCGTGATGGCTCGCTTGAGGCTCCAGCGATAGCAGAACAGGTGACGCGGCGGACGCCCCGGCTCTGTGTCTGAGCCGGCGCGCACGACAGCATGGTTGACGCACGCGGCTCGGCTCCGCACCATCGGCACCCATGACCCACCCTTCGCATATCCTCGCCATCGATCAAGGCACCACCAGCACGCGGGCGATGATCTTCGACGCCGAGGGCGCCCCCTGCGCCCAGGCGCAGCAGGAGCTGGCGCAAAGCTTCCCGCGCCCGGGATGGGTCGAGCACGATCCCGAAGAGATCTGGCATTCGGTGGTCGCGACCAGCCGCGCCGCCCTCGCCGAGGCGCGGCTGACCGCCGCCGACATCGCCGGCATCGGCATCACCAACCAGCGCGAGACGACGATACTCTGGGAGCGCGTGAGCGGAAGGCCGATCGCCCCGGCGATCGTCTGGCAGGATCGCCGCACTGCCGCGCTGTGCGAGCGCCTGAATTCCGCCGGCCATGCTTCGATGGTGCAGGACAAGACCGGCCTCGTCATCGATCCCTATTTCTCGGCGACAAAGATCGCCTTCCTGCTCGACACCGTGCCCGGCGCACGCGAGGCGGCGCGGCGCGGCGAACTCGCCTTCGGCACCGTCGATTGCTTTCTCCTCTGGCGACTGACCGGCGGCGCGGTGCATGCGACCGACGCGACGAACGCCTCGCGCACCCTGCTCTACGACATCCACCGCCAGGACTGGGATGAGGGGCTCCTCGCCCTCTTCGACATACCGCGTGAGCTCCTCCCCGCGGTGCGCGACAGCGCCGCCGAATTCGGCACGACGACGGAGGATGTCCTCGGCGGTGCGGTGGCGATATCAGGCATGGCGGGCGATCAGCAGGCGGCGACGATCGGCCAGGCCTGCTTCGTCCCCGGCGCGATCAAATCGACCTACGGCACGGGCTGCTTCATCGTGCTCAATACCGGGGCTGACGCCGTGCGCTCGCGCCATCGCCTCCTCACCACCATCGCCTATCGCCTCGCCGGGGTGCCGACCTATGCCCTCGAAGGCTCGATCTTCGTCGCCGGCGCCGCCGTCCAATGGCTGCGCGACGGGCTGAAGATCATCGCCAGCGCCGGCGAATCCGACGCGTTGGCGCGCCGGGCCGATCCCGCCCAGCGCATCTATCTCGTTCCCGCCTTCACCGGTCTCGGCGCGCCCTGGTGGGATGCCGCCGCGCGCGGCGCCATCGTCGGTCTGACGCGCGAGGCCGGCGCCGCCGAGCTGGTGCGCGCAGCGCTCGAAGCCGCCGCCTTCCAGACCCGCGACCTGCTCGAGGCGATGGCGGCCGACGGGGCTTTGCGCGCCGCCACCTTGCGTGTCGATGGCGGCATGGTGGCGAGCGACTGGACGATGCAGTTCCTCGCCGACATGACCGGCATCGTCGTCGAGCGTCCCGTGGTGACCGAGACGACCTCGCTCGGCGCCGCCTATCTCGCCGGCCTCGCCACCGGACTCTACGGATCGACCGAGGCGCTCGCGCTGAAATGGCGATGCGAGCATCGCTTCGAGCCGGTGATGGGCGCCGACGAGCGCGCGGAGCGCTATGCCGGCTGGCAGGACGCCGTTTCGCGCACGCGCAGCGTCCGGTGAGCGCCGCGGCAGCGCGATGAGCGGTCGCTGGCTGGACCTGGCCGATCGCGCCCTCGCCG
>DATAQP010000553.1:0-5434 GCA_036264595.1 Allostellaceae bacterium | reverse complement strand
GCACGAGATAGCGCGTGACGGCGGCAGCGGTGCCGCCGAGGCAGCTCGAGATCACCGCGATCGCCACGCCGAACCATTCGCCCACCGGCATCTCCTGTTTCAAGCGATCGGGATATGCCATCTTGTCGAGCGGCATCGTCCTGGCAACTACCTCGCAGGTACTCATGTCCGGTCAGCAGAGCTTCGCGGGCCTCTTGCGCAGGTGGCGCGAGCATCGCGGATTGGCGCAGCTCGAGCTTGCCGGGCGGGCGGACATCTCGCAGCGCCATCTGAGCTTCATGGAGCTGGGACGCGCATCGCCCAGTCGCGAGATGGTCATGCGGCTGGCGACGGCGCTCGACATTCCGCTTCGCCAGCACAATGCCCTGCTGCTCGCCGCCGGCTTCGCTCCGGTATGGCGCGAGACCGCTCTCGCCGCGCCCGAGCTCGCGCGGATCCGCAGCGCGCTCGATTACATCATGGCGCAGCAGGAGCCGTTTCCCGCCGTCGTCGTCGATCGCCACTGGAACCTGCTCGAGAGCAATCAGGGAGCCCTGCGCCTGGTCGAGTTCCTCGTCGGTCCGGTGGCGCCAGATGCCAGGATCAATCTCGCCGATGCCTTGGTCGCGCCCGATGTGCTGCGGCCGTTCCTGGTCAATTGGGCGGAGGTCGTGCGCTACTTCATCCGCAGCGTCGAGGCGGATGCCGTCGCCGATGGCACGCGCGAAACGGCGGCTCTTCTGGAGCGGCTGCTGAGCTACGAGGGCGTGCGATCGGCAGTAAGGACTCCGGCGGCCGATGTCGCCGCCGGCCCCGTCCTCGCCATGCACTTTCGCAAGGGCGAGGTCGCGTTGCAGCTCTTCGCCACCATCGCGACGCTCGGGACGCCGCAGGACATCACGCTGCAGGAGCTCCGCGTCGAAAGCTTCTTCCCGATGGACGAGGAGACCGCGGGCACCCTGCGGGGCTGGGCGCGCTAGAACGTTATCGGCTCACGTCGAATCTTGTTGTCCTCGAAGGCGGGACACAACTTTCGACACCCCTAACCCCCTATCGTCATGCCCGGACTTGATCCGGGCTCTCGCGGGAACGCAGTTCCCGCTGCCGCCAGCGGTTTCGCAGAAACCGCGAGAGGCATCCAGGTGAGGCGTCGTCGCGCACGAAGTCCCGTGGATGGCCGGATCAAGTCCGGCTCTCGCAGGAACGAAGTTCCTGCTGCCGCCAGCGGTTTCAAAGAAACCGCGAGAGGCCATGGCGAGACGGAGGGATTTGGTCAAATGCGAGTGCCTGCCTCAAGGGCGAGGGGTCGAAAAAAAATCCCTGCATGCCGTAGCGCGAGGGCGCCGTCTGCGAGGCGCTAGGCCGCCTCCTCCTCGTCCTCGACGATGCGAAAGCGCATCAGCGCGTTGTCGACCGTCGCCCAGGCGCGGGCAGCCCATGCCTTCTTCGCCTCGTCATAAGACGCGAACGGGCCGAGCCGCTCCAGCTGCGCGCCCGGCGCCAGCTCGGCGAAGCTGCCGTCGCGGTATTCGCCGCCGATCACCCAATAGGCCATGCTCAGGTCGCTCCCAATCAGCTTGCCGCTGCAAGCCGCTCTCCGCATAGTACGCTCTGAATATTGCTATGACCTTACTGTGTGTGAAGGAGGAAAAATGGCGCGGGTACGCGATATCGGCTCCGCCGAGCTGCCGGCAGAGGCGCGCGAGGTCTATGAGCGCTTCGTCGCCGGCTACGGCCCGTTCGGCGACCAGGTGGCGGTTTTTGCCCATTGCCCGCCGGCGGTGACCCATCTCATGGGGCTCCTACTCGAGCTGCGCGCCAGCGGCACGGTGAAACGCCGCTATCTCGAGCTCGCCATCGTCGTCGTTTCCAAGCTCAACGAGTGCCATTACTGCGTTGCCCATCATAAGCCGATGCTGATGGTCGAGGGCCTCACCTCCGCCGGCGCCGACCGCGTGCTCGACTATCGCGATCATCCCGAACTCGACGATACCGACCGGCTGGTCGTCGAATACACCATCGCCGTCACCAACAACCCGCAGCGCATCGGCGACGCCCTCTTCGCCCGCCTGCGCGCGCGTTTCAGCGAGGCCGAAATCGTCGAGCTGACCTTGCGCATCGCGCTCTGCGGTTTCTTCAACCGCTTCAACGACGCACTGCGGATCGACGATTCTTCCCATATCGAAGCAGCGCACGCCGACGCGGCGCACGTCTGAGCAGTCCGATGCCCTACGCCTCGCTGCGCGACTTCATCGCCCGCCTCGAAGGCGCGGGACGGCTGGTGCGCGTCGCGACGCCGGTCTCGCCGCATCTCGAGATGACCGAGATCCAGACCCGCCTCCTCGCCGAGCACGGGCCGGCGGTGCTCTTCGAGAATGTCGTGCGGCGCGACGGCGGGCGTTATGCCATGCCGGTTCTGGTCAATCTCTTCGGCACGGTCGAGCGCGTCGCCTGGGGCATGGACCGCGAGCCCCATCAGCTGCGCGAGATCGGCGAGACCCTCGCCTTCCTCAAGCAGCCCGAGCCGCCGGGCGGCTGGCGCGAGGTGCTCGACATGCTGCCGCTGCTCAAGACCGTGATGGCGATGAAGCCGAAGACGGTGGGCGGCGCGCCGTGCCAGGACATCGTCCTCACCGGCAGCGACATCGACCTCGCCGCCTTGCCGATCCAGGGCTGCTGGCCGGGCGAGCCGGCGCCGCTCATCACCTGGCCGCTCGTCGTCACCAAGGGGCCGGGCGAGCGGCGCGAGGATGCCTTCAATCTCGGCATCTACCGCATGCAGGTGACCGGTCGCGACACCACGCTGATGCGCTGGCTCAAGCATCGCGGCGGCGCCCAGCACCACCAGCGCTGGAAGGCGGCGAGGCGTGAGCCGCTGCCCGCCGCCGCGGTGATCGGCGCCGATCCGGGCACCATTCTCGCCGCGGTGACGCCGGTGCCCGACACGCTGTCGGAATACCAGTTCGCCGGCCTCCTGCGCGGCCGCAAGGTCGAGCTCGTCGATTGCAAGACGGTGCCGCTCAAAGTGCCGGCCCAGGCCGAGATCGTCATCGAGGGCCATGTCGCGCTCGACGAGTACGGCGACGAGGGCCCCTATGGCGACCACACCGGCTATTACAACGCCGTCGAGTCCTTCCCGGTCTTCCGCGTCTCGGCGATCACCATGCGGCGCGACCCGATCTATCTCTCGACATTCACGGGCCGGCCGCCCGACGAGCCCTCGGTGCTCGGCGAGGCGCTCAACGAGGTCTTCATTCCGCTGCTGACCCAGCAATTCCCCGAGATCGTCGATTTCTGGCTGCCGCCCGAGGGCTGCTCCTACCGCATCGCCGTCGTCTCGATCAAGAAGGCCTATCCCGGCCACGCCAAGCGCGTGATGCTAGGCATCTGGTCGTTCCTGCGCCAGTTCATCTATACGAAGTTCGTCATTGTCGTCGACGACGACATCGACGCGCGCGACTGGAAGGACGTGATGTGGGCGGTCTCGACGCGCATGGATCCGGCGCGCGACATCACAATCATCGAGAATACGCCGATCGACTATCTCGATTTCGCCTCGCCGCATTCCGGGCTCGGCGGCAAGCTCGGCTTCGACGCCACCAACAAATGGCCGCCCGAGACGCAGCGCGACTGGGGCCGGCAGATCCGCATGAGCGACGAGATCATCGCCGAGGTGACGGCGAAATGGGCCAGCTACGGCCTGCCCGGCTCGGGCAGGCCGATCTGGAAGTAGACGCTCGGACTAGGTTAGGCGCGCTGGTTAGACGCCGGGCGACTGCATGACGATCTCGACGCGCCGGTTGCGCGGCTCGCGGACGCCGTCCGCCGTCGGCACGATCGGATCGTTCTTGCCGCGGCCGGTGGTGACGATCTCGTCGCTCGGCACGCCGAGCTTGACGAGCTCGGCGCGCACCGACTCGGCGCGCCGCTCGGAGAGGCGCTGGTTGTACTGCGCCGTTCCGGCGAGATCCGTGTAGCCGGTGACGGCGATGCGGGTCACCTTGCCGTTCTTGGCGTCGCCGGCGGCGCGCTGGATGATCGGCTCGGCCGAGGGCTCGATATCGGAGCGGTCGAAGTTGAAATAGACCGTATAGGCGGGCGGCGGCACCGCGGCCTGCGCCACCGGGGCGGGCGGCGGCGGTGCGGGGGTGAAGGCGACGGGCTGCGGCGCCGGCTTGCTCTCGACGCCGAACGAGTAGCGCATCGTCAGCAATAGGGCGTGATCGTTGAACGCGCCGGATTGCGAATTGCCGCCGGCTTGCGTTCGGAACTGCGGGTTGTCGACATAGAGATAGCGGTAATCGAGGCCGAGCTTCATCGCCGGGGTGAAGTCGTATTCGACGCCGGCGATTGCCTGCAGCGCCGGCCGGTCATCCTGGCCGACCACGGTCTGGCCGTTTTGCGGCGAGCGGTTCCACAGATGAGCGACGCCGACGCCGGCGCCGATATGCGGGGTCAGCGGGAAGACCGGCGTCTTGGTGTCGAAATCGTAGATGCCGTTGACCATGCCGGTGAAGATCTGGGTGCGCCCGCCGTTATCGGCGTCGTTGTAGCGATAGCCGGGCTCGAGCTCGAAGCGCAGGCCGTTGCCGAGCGCGTAACCGAAATTCAGGATGCCGGCCGGTCCGGCACTGTAGGACGTCGTCGAGTTGGTGCCGCTGCCGGTGAATTTGTTGTCCTCCTGGAAATTGCCACCGACGCCGCCGCCGACGTAGAAGCCGCGCTCGCGCTGCGTCGTCCCGGGACTGGTCGGGGCGCCGTTGTCGGTTTGCGCCAGGGCGCCGAACGAGACGCCGCACAGCAGGGCGGTCGCGAGAAATGTGCTCGGCGTCAGCTTACGGAATGAAATCACGGGTGCACCTACATCAGTTGCGAGGGTCCGACACCGGTCATATACGTCCCCGCCCCCCGTTTTGATGCCCGCGTCCTGCAATACTATTCCGAGTGTGACCGCGGAAGCACGATTGTGTCAGGAATGTGGAAATATCAATAATTGTGTGATACTTAGCCCGCGCAACCCTCGGCTGGAGGCAATGGGTCATGGCGCACATGCGTGGTGTGTTCTTCATCCTGGGGTTGTGTCTGGCGGGGTGTGCCGCAGTGCCGCCCGCGGCCCCGCCGCCGCCGGCGGCGGAGCAGCCGAGCTTCACCGAAACGGGCACGGCGTCCTGGTACGGGCGCGCTCACCACGGGCGGATCACGGCGCAAGGCGAACGCTTCGACATGAACAAGCTGACGGCCGCCCATCGCACCTTGCCGCTCAACACCACGGTGCGCGTCACCAATGTCGCGAACCGGAAGATGGTCAAGGTGCGGATCAACGATCGCGGCCCTTACGTCAAGAGCCGCATCATCGATCTCTCGGCGCGGGCGGCGCGCGAGCTCGGGATCGCCGAGAATGGCGCCGCCGAGGTGCGGATCGAGGTCTTCGCCTCCGACCAGGCGAATGGCGGCT
>DATAQP010000550.1:0-6740 GCA_036264595.1 Allostellaceae bacterium | reverse complement strand
CGATCGCGAGATCATCGATGCCTGACAGTGCCGCGCCGGCCCCGCAAGACGCGGCGGGCGAGCGGGCCGTCGCCTTCCGCGGCGGCGGCTTCGCGCCGCAGCCGCGCCGGGCGGCGCCGTTCCTCGCCTTCTTCGCCATCGTCGCCTTGTGGCAGGGAGCCATCGACCTCGGCTGGCTCAACGCCGTCTTCCTGCCGAGCCCCTGGAGCATCGTTCTCGCCCTGCGCGATCTCATTGTCTCGGGGGCTCTCTCGCGCAATCTCGCGGCGTCGCTGTCGCGCATCGCCGCCGGCTGGGCGCTCGGCACGCTCGCCGGCCTCGCAATCGGTCTCGCCATGGGGCTCTTCTCGCTGGCGCGCGGCATCGGCCTGCCGGTGGTCTCGGCGCTCTTCCCGATTCCCAAGATCGCGCTGCTGCCGCTCTTCATCCTGTGGTTCGGCATCGGCGAGCCGTCGAAAGTCGCGGTCATCGCCCTCGGCGTCTTCTTCCCCACCGTCATCGCGACCTTCAGCAGCGTCGACAACGTGCCGCGCAGCCTCATCCGCATGGCGCAGAGCTTCGGCGTGCCGTTCGACGCTATCGTCCGCAAGGTCGTCGTGCCGGGCGCGCTGCCCGGCATTCTCGCCGGTTTCCGCATCTCGCTCTCGATCGCCCTCATCCTGGTCGTCGCCGCCGAGATGATCGGCGCGCAGGAGGGGATCGGCGCCTTCGTCCTCTCGGCCGGCAATCTCATGCAGACCGACCAGCTGATGGCCGGCGTCGCCACGCTCTCGCTGCTCGGGCTCGCCTTCGGCCTGCTGCTCTCGGCGCTGGAGCGGTGGCTGCTGCGCTGGCGCTAATTCGCGCCTTTGAGATATTTCCCGAAGAACGCAGCGACCCGTTGCTCGGCGTCGGCCCAGGCGGTGGGATCGCCGCCGACCGTCGCGCCGCGCCCTTCCGGCTTGTTTGGGTTGTTGCGCTCGGGGTTGTAGTTCAGCCGGGCATTGCTGTCGAAACTGTGCATCGCGCCGGGATAGATCTTGAGCGCGACGGGGTAGCCGGCCTGTTGCGCCGCGTCGGCGAGGCTCTGGCAGAAGGGGGCGGGCGTCCAATCGTCCTTCTCGCCGATCAGGATGAGGAGCGGGGCGGCCGGCTTGTAGGTGCCAGTGAAGCTCACCGATCCGCCCGGCCCGCGGCGGATGGCACGCCAGGCGCCGTAATTGGCGCCGCAGCCGGGATAGAGGGCGATCGCTGCGGCGAAGCCGCTGCCCGGGGCGGCCCCTTTGTCGACCATCGTCGCCAAGGTCGACGAGCCGCCATGCGAGCCGCCCATCACGCCGACCGGGTTGCCGGCGACATAGGGCTGGCGGCGCAGATAGGCGAGGGCGGCGGAGGCGTCGCCGGCACGCACGAAGGGGCTCGCCGCCTGGGACTGGCTGATCGTGCAGACGCCCTCGGGGAAGCCACGCGGGGTGAAGCTGTCGGGGAGGATGACGACATAGCCCTGCGGCACCAGCTTGCGCGCCCAGCGCGCCGGCGAGCCGCTTGATCGCCGGCCGAGGCCGCTGCAATCGTGGAGGATGACGACGGCCGGAAACGGGCCAGCGCCTTCCGGCTTCAAGAGCTGGAAGGGGATCTCGATCGCACCGTTCGGCCCCTCCACCGGGAAGCTGCCGCTGACCTCGCCGCCCGACGCGATGGCCTGCTTCACGAGGCCCGACGCGGCGATGCCGCCAGCCCCGCCGCAGCCGGCGAGAAGGATCAGCGCGCCGGCGGCGGCACAGCGGCGCAAGGCGATCATCGAGGCAGTCACGGTGCTTGCCATCCCTCGCGACAAAGCGGCGATCGGGCGCTAGATTTGCCGACGGGCAGCCACAGTGTCGAGGAAAATTCGATGGATACGCGGGCGATACCGGCGAACGGCGTGACGATCCGCTCCTTCCCCGCACTATCCGATGGCGGGCCGACACGGCATGGCGCGATCGGCCTCGTCGCCCTGGCGACGGACCATGTCTGCGAGCTCGATCTCCGGCAGATCATCCCGCAGGACCGGATACCGGTCTATGTCGGCCGCATCGGCTTCGCGCCCGAGATCACCGTCGAGACGCTGGGCGCCATGCGCGACGGCATCACCGCGGCGGCCTCGCTCATCCTCGCCGGCGGGCGGCTCGACGTGCTCGCCTATGGCTGCACCTCGGGAACGATGGTGATCGGTGACGACGAGGTCTTCGCCCGGCTGCGCTCGGCGCGCCCGGGCGTCGCCTGCACCACGCCGCCGACCGCGGCGCTGGCGGCGCTCAAGGCGCTCGGCGTGCGCCGCATCGCCGTGCTGACGCCCTATACCGAAGGGGTCAATCGCCGGGTCCTGGACTATTTCACCGCGCGCGGCCTCGATATCGCTGCCTTCGGCGCCTTCAACAAGGGCTCGGATGCCGAGATCGCGGCGATCGCTCCCGCCAGCATCGTCGAGGCGGCGCAGGCGCTCGACGCGCCCGATATCGAAGGGATCTTCCTGTCCTGCACCGGCCTGCGCGGCGCCGCCGTCGTCGAGGCGCTCGAGACCAGGCTGGGCAAACCGGTCATCACCAGCAACCAGGCGATGGCCTGGCATGCGCTGCGCCTCGCCGGTCATGCCGAGCCGGTCCCCGGTTTCGGCCGCCTGCTGCGCCTCTAGCCCCCGATCCGCAGGCCGCGACCTGTAGCCAAGGCGTCATCCCGCCTTCTGCCGCTTCGCCTCGTGCTCCTGCTGGCACGCCTCGATGCGCGCCATGTGCAGCTGGCCCCATTCGCAGAGCGGGGCGAGGGCGTCGCAGAGCGTGCCGCCGAATGACGTCAGGGCATATTCGACGCGCGGCGGAACCTCCTTGTAATCCTTCCGCGTCACGATCCCGTCCGCTTCCATCTGCTTGAGGTGCTGGATCAGCATCTTCTCGCTGATGCCCGGGATTTCTCGGCGCAAGGCGCCGAAGCGGCGCGGCGCCGTGCGCAGCGCCCACAGGATCAGCACCTTCCATTTGCCGCCGACCACTTCGAGCGAGGCCTCGAGGCCGCAGCTATAGGTCCTGCCTTTCACATCGGTCTCCATGCCGTCCTCCCTGTCATCGATTTCTTTGACTTACCAGAAGGTGAGTACTTGTCTTATGGAAATCAAGGGCCGATATCTGCCCGGCAACGCAATTCCTCCGCCTCGCCCAAGCGACGGAAGATCCAAGGGGAATCCAAATGAGAGCCAGAATCCAGCGCGCCCTGCGGCGCGTCCTCGTCACCGGCGCGATCCTTGCTGCGATCGGCGCCGGCGGCATCTATCTCACGCAGATTCCGCCTGCCAACGGCGATCCGCCGTCCGCGCCGCCGCTCTCGGTGATCGTCCAGACCCTGGCGCCGCAGAAGATCCGCGTGTGGTCGGAATTCTCCGGCCGCCTGCACGCCGTCGATTCGGCGGAAATCCGTCCCGAAGTCGGCGGCCGCATCACCGAGGTGCGCTTCGCGGATGGCGCGATGGTCAAGGCCAGCGACGTGCTCTTCGTCATCGACCCCCGGCCCTACGAGGCGGCGGTCGCGCGTGCGCGGGCCAATCTCGCCTCAGCGCAGACCAACGCTGCCTTCGCCAAGGTCGAGTTCGAGCGCGCCGCCGCTATGGTCAAGACCCAGGCGGTGGCGCAGCGCACCTATGACGAGCGCGGCAATGCCAGCCGAGCCGCCAATGCCGCCGTCGAGGCCGCCGCGGCGGCGCTCAGGCAGGCCGAGATCGATCTCGATCACGCCTATGTCAAGGCGCCGATCGCCGGGCGCGCGAGCCGTGCCGAGATCACTCTCGGCAATCTCGTGCAGCCCGGCCCGGGCGCGCCGCTGCTGACCACGATCGTCGCGTCGCAATCGCTCTATGCCGATTTCGAGGTCGACGAGCAGACCTATGTCGAGAGCGTCCGCGGCGCCGCTAACCGGCGCGAGGACGAGCGGCGCATCGCCGTCGAGCTCTCGCTGCCGGGCGACAAAGGCAGCGTCTATCGCGGCAATATCGACAGCTTCGACAACCGCATCGACGTGGCGAGCGGCACGATCCGTGCCCGCGCCAAGTTCGACAATGCCGATGGCAGCCTGGTCCCGGGCATGTTCGTCACCGTCCGCCTGGCGGAGCGCGCCGAGCGTGAGGCGCTGCTCGTCCCCGAGCGCGCGGTCGGCTTCGATCAGAGCAAGAAATACGTCTATGTCGTCGGCGCGGACGGCAAGGTCGCCTATCGCGAGGTTGCGCTCGGCCGGCAGGTGCAGTCGCAGCGCATCGTGCTGACGGGCGTGCAGCCGTGCGAGCGCGTCATCGTCGACGGCGTCCAGCATGTCCGGCCGAGCACCGTCGTCGACGCCAAGGAGGCGGCCCCGGACGGCGTGGCCCAGGCGCGCCTATCGCAAGCCGCCGCCCGACAAACAGGCATCGCGCAATAACGAGCCAAAGCCGAGATCACCCCTGAGCTTGCCATGAATCTCTCGCGCTTCTTCATCGACCGGCCGATCTTCGCCGGTGTGATCTCGGTCGTCATCTTCCTGGCCGGGCTGGTCTCGCTCTTCCAGCTGCCGATTTCCGAATATCCGGAGGTAGTGCCACCGACGGTCGTCGTGAAGGCGCAGTTTCCCGGCGCCAATCCCAAGGTCATCGCCGAGACCGTCGCCTCGCCCTTGGAGGAGCAGATCAACGGCACCGAGAACATGCTCTACATGTTCTCCCAAGCCTCGTCCGACGGGCTCTTGACGCTGACGGTGACTTTCAAGCTCGGCACCGATCCCGACCTCGCGACGCAGCTGGTGCAGAACCGGGTCAACCAGGCGCTGCCGCGCCTCCCCGATGTCACCAAGCAGCTCGGCGTCACCACGGTCAAGAGCTCGCCCGACCTCACGATGGTGGTTCACCTCACCTCGCCGAGCGGGCGCTACGACATGCTCTATTTGCGCAACTACGCGGTGCTCAACGTCAAGGATCAGCTCGCCAAGATTCCCGGCGTCGGCAGCGTCCAGCTCTTCGGCTCCGGCGACTATGCCATGCGCATCTGGCTCAACCCGCGCAAGGTGGCGGAGCGCGGGCTGACGCCGCAGGACGTGGTCGCGGCGATCCGCAGCCAGAACCAGCAAGTCTCGGCCGGGGTGATCGGCGGGCCGCCCTATGACAGCGACGTCGCGCTGCAGCTGCCGATCAACGTCCAGGGAAGGCTGCAGGAGATCGAGGAATTCGCCGAGATGATCGTCAAGCGCGACGCGTCAGGCGTCATCACGCGGCTGAACGACATCGCGCGCGTCGAGATCGACGCCGCCCAATACGGGCTTCGCTCGCTGCTCGACAACCGGCCGGCCGTCGCCATCCCGATCTTCCAGTCGCCCGGCTCGAACGCCATCGAGATCTCGAACCAGGTACGCAAGACGATGGCGCAGCTGGCGAAGAATTTCCCGGAAGGGGCGGAATATTCCGTCGTCTACGACCCGACGGTCTTCGTGCGCGGCTCGATCGAGGCGGTGGTGCATACGTTGCTCGAGGCGCTCGCCCTCGTCGTCCTCGTCGTCATCGTGTTTTTGCAGACCTGGCGCGCCTCGCTCATCCCGCTCCTCGCCGTCCCGGTGTCGATCATCGGCACCTTCGCAATCATGCATGCTTTCGGCTTCTCGATTAATGCACTCAGCCTCTTCGGGCTGGTACTGGCGATCGGCATCGTCGTCGACGACGCCATCGTCGTCGTCGAGAATGTCGAGCGCAACATCGAGAGCGGGCTCAAGCCGCGCGAGGCGACGATCAAGGCGATGGGCGAGGTGACGAGCCCGATCATCGCCATCACCCTTGTGCTCTGCGCCGTCTTCGTGCCGATCGGCTTCATCACCGGGCTGACCGGACAGTTCTATCGCCAGTTCGCCCTGACCATCGCCTTCTCGACGATCATCTCCGCCTTCAACTCGCTGACCTTGAGCCCGGCCCTCGCCGCCATCCTGCTGAAGTCGCACGACGCCGAGAAGGATTGGCTGACCCGCGCCGTCGATTTTCTCCTCGGCGGCTTCTTCAGGCGCTTCAACCGATTCTTCCATCGCAGCTCGGAGAATTACGGGCGCGGCGTCAATACGACGCTCGGCCATAAATCGCTCGCCATCGCCGTCTACGCGCTGCTGCTCGGCGCTGCCTATCTCGGCTTCCAGCGCGTGCCGCCCGGCTTCGTGCCGGTGCAGGACAAGCAGTATCTCGTCAGCTTCGCGCAGCTCCCCGACGGCGCCACGCTCGACCGCACCGAGAAAGTCATCCGTGAGATGTCCGACATCGCGCGCCGGGAGCCCGGCGTCGAAAGCGCCGTCGCCTTTCCCGGCCTCTCGATCAACGGCTTCATCAACAGCGCCAGCGCCGGCATCGTCTTCGTCACGCTCAACCCCTTCGAGGAGCGCCGCACGGCGGAGCTCTCGGGCTTCGCCATCTCACAGCGCCTGCAGAAGAAATATGCCGCGGTGAAGGATGCCTTCATCGCCATCTTCCCGCCGCCGCCGGTCCAGGGGCTGGGGACGATCGGCGGCTTCAAGCTGCAGGTCGAGGATCGCACCGATCTCGGCTATGAGGCGCTCGACGCGGCGATGAAGGCGGTCACCGCCAAGGCGCGCCAGGCCCCCGAGCTCGCCGGCATCTTCACCAGCTACGAGATCAACGTGCCGCAGCTCTACGCCGATCTCGACCGCACCAAGGCGCGCCAGCTCGGCGTCGACGTCCAGGACGTCTTCGCCGCGATGCAGATCTATCTCGGCTC
>DATAQP010000545.1:0-8295 GCA_036264595.1 Allostellaceae bacterium | reverse complement strand
CGTAGCCCCCGGCTTATTGCTCCGCTCCTTAAGCTTGCAAGCTCGAGCCCCGCACGCGCCTGTGTCCTTGATCGGCGATGAGACACCTTCCGGTGGTGCCCCTTGAATGAGCTTTTTGTGACTTTTGCCTATCAAAGCTCGGCCCAGCTCACCAGAACGGTCACCGTATCGGTGGTCTCGATCTGCTGGCTGAAGCGCTCGCGATAGAGCGTCAGCAGCGCGTCATGTGTGCGGTCGGAGACGCTGCACATCGCATCGACGGGCAGGACGACACGGTAACCATGGTCGACCGCCCGGAGCACCGCGGCGAGCACCCAGACATCGGTTTCCGCCCCGGTGACGACCAGGCAATCGGCGTCGCGAGCACGCAGCAGCGCTCCTCGAGCGGGGCCGTGGACGAGGAATCGTTGCGACATGGCGGAGACGGAACACGGGCACCGACCAGGCTGTTCCTTACAACCGTCAGCGCCGGGCGACGGCGCGGTCTGCGCCGGGCGGGCTCACCGATGCCGAGCTTTGTCGCCGCAGCGGCTGCGGCGTCAACGTCGCGGCAGGGTCATCATTCCGTAACATCGAAGCTAGAGATTTTACCACTGCGCGTGTTCTTCGCGCGGAACACTCGGCAGAGGTGAATTGTTGAAACCAATATGAAACACTCATCGGCCCTCGATCGCATCGCCGCGCTCGACGACGAGCTAGGCTGCGTCAACGTCGTCGTCGAGACGCCCAAGGGCAGTCACAACAAGTACAAATATGACGGCAAACTTGCCGTCTTCATGCTGGGCGGCATCCTGCCGGCGGGGGCGGCCTTCCCGTTCGATTTCGGCTTCGTGCCCTCGACCCGCGGCGAGGACGGCGATCCGCTCGACGTCCTCGTCCTGCTCGACGAGAGCGTGCCGACGGGCTGTCTCGTCAAGGTGCGGCTGATCGGCGCGATCGAGGCACGCCAGACCGAGCCCGACGGCAAGCGGGTCCGCAACGACCGCCTCCTTGCCGTGGCGCCGCATGCCCATACGCATCAGCACATCCGCAAGCCCGGCGACCTCCGGCCCAAGCTGCTCGACGAGGTCGAGGCCTTCTTCATCGACTACGATGCTCAGCGCGGGAAGCACTTCAAGCCGCTGCGACGCTGCGGTCCGCGTCAGGCGACGAAGCTCCTCGAAGCCGGCATGACGAAGGGCGGTTCCGGCTAGCGTCGAGGACCGCCGCATTGGGCGGAACAAGCGCACGTCAGGAACAAACGCGGCAGCCTGGCGTTGCATGCTCAACCGAATTGGCAGGAGCACAGCATGCTAGGTCGCCATGTCTATCGCGTCAGCCCGACACCGACCGGCGCTTGGAGCATCCTCAAGGAAGGCGAGGCGGAGATGCGTGATTCGCGCGAGACGCGCGAGCGGGCGGTCGAGCTTGCCTGCGCCCTCGCCGCCGCCGACAAGCCAAGCAAGGTCGTCATCGAGAATACCGACGGCACGCTCGCCGACGAGCGGGTCTTCGGCACCGATGTGGGGGCCGACCCGCGGACCTGAATCGGCTTGGCGCCAATAGCTGTGAAATTTCTCCCGGATGCCGGAACCAACCGATAGCACTTGCGTTAGCGAGGTGAGGTCGGGCGGAAGATCGGCTCGATCGAGAACATCATGATCGACAAGCTGAGCGGCAAGGTCGCCTACACGGTCATGTCGTTCGGCGGCTTTCTAGGCATCGGCGACAAGCACTATCCGCTGCCCTGGAGCATCCTGAAATTCGACACTCGGTTCGGCGGCTATGTCGTCAATCTCGACAAGAAGGTGCTGGAAGGCGCGCCCTCCTATGGCACACGGGAGCGCATCGATTGGGACGACGAGAAATGGGGCCGGCGCGTGCACGATTATTACGGCATCGCCCCCTACTTCTAGGCGCCGTAGCCAACCGGACGACCGACGGGCCCGGCGGGCCCCTTCGTTTTTCTTCATCCAGTCCCGGCAAGTCGTTTCAGATCGTCGCCGATGGCCTTGAGGCGATCGAGCACGCCGAAGACGATCGTATACGCAACGTAATAGAAGAAGGCGAAATTGACGCCGGGGATGAGCGACAGGACGACCCACAGGGCGACGCTCTTGCCCAATCGCTGCGCGAGAAACGCATTGCCGATCGCCAGCGGAATGGTGAAGATGAGCAGCGGCGCGAATTGCAGCATCATCATATAGTTGCCATGCATCCCAGTGTCCCCCTAGTGCGGTTCGGTATTCAGGCCCCCGACAATCCCATCTGCCGCAACGCCATCTGAGAAAGCGGCGAATGAGAATCGGCCAGGCTGTCGCAGACCTCGAAATGGTTCAGCCCGTCGAGCACGACGAACTCGTGACGATAGCCGCCAGCCGCCAGCGCGGCGACGAAGGCGCGCGACTGGCGTTGGAATTCCGGACTCTCGCGCGTGCCGTGGGCGACGGCGATCGGGGAGGCGATGACATCGAGATGGGCGAGCGGGCTGAGCGCCGCCTCCTCCGCCGGTGACAGGGTCACATAGTTGCGCCGCGAGCTCAGCATCGCCGGATGCATGTCATAGATGCCGCTCGCGCAGACGCCGCCCTTGATGACGTCGCGCGGCAGGTTGAGCGCGACCCAATCGGTGGTCAGCAGCACGGCGGCGAGATGGCCGCCGGAGGAATGGCCGGAGACGAAGATGCGATCGCGATCGCCGCCGAAACCGGCGGCGTTGCCGTACAGCCAGGCGACGGCGCGACGGATCTGATCGGCCATCTCGGGCAGCCGGACCTGGGGAATATTGGCGAAATTCAAGGCGACATAGTTGGCGCCGGCCGGCACGAAGGTGTCGGCGGGAAAGGAATAGATGTCCTTGCTGCCGCCGCGCCACGCCCCGCCATGGACGAAGACATGGATCGGCGCCGCCTCCTTGTCGCAGGGGAAGATGTCGAGAACCTCGTCTTCCGTCGGCCCATAGGCGACAGCTGATTTGAATTTGAGGCGCTGGCGCGTCGCCGCGCTGCGCGTCGCGTAGCGGGCGATCAGCTCGTCCTGATTGGGCGCCCAGACGGTCTGATCATAGGCGCGATCGAGCTCCTCCTGCGTGTAGTTGAGGAAGACCGTGGCGCTTTGGGCGAAGACGGCAGGAGCGGCAAGCGAGCCCGAGACGACAGCGCAAGCGGCGCCCTTGAGGACGTCGCGCCGATCGATATCCTGCCCCATTCCCCTTACCCCCTGAGTTGGCGCCCTGTGCTCGGTGCCATGCTAGGCGCGACGCGGTGAGCCCGGCAAGCCATGGGAGGGGGGAAGCCACGGGAAATTGATGCGGATTGCGGCAACTGCATTCCCTCCGCGATAATGGCCGGCAGAAGGTGGCGGCCGACAAGGGGGAGACGGTGCAAAAACCACTCAAGGCGACTTCGCTCAGCGTCCGCGGCATCGTCGCGGCGATCGAGGTCGGTCGGCTCACCCCGAGCGCCGTCGCCGAAGCCTATCTCGAGGTGATCGCGGCGCGCGAAGGCGAGGTGAACGCCTTCGTCTATCTCGACCCCGCACTGATCAGGGCCGAGGCCAAGAAGCTCGACGGGCGCCGCCGGAAAGCGCCGCTGCGCGGCGTTCCCTTCGCCGTCAAGGACATCATCAAGACCAACGACCAGCCGACCGAGTGCAACTCGCCGATCTATCGCGGCTATCGTCCGAAGGCCGATGCCGACTGCGTCGCCGCCGTGCGCGAAGCCGGCGCGCTGATCATCGGCAAGACGGTGACCACCGAGTTCGCCGGGCGCCATCCGGGGCCGACGCGCAACCCCTGGGATCTCAAGCGGACCCCCGGCGGCTCGTCGAGCGGCTCGGCCGCCGCCGTCGCCGCCGGCTTCGCGCCGCTCGCCTTCGGCACGCAGACCGGCGGCTCGGTGATCCGTCCCGCCTCGTATTGCGGCATCGTCGGCTACAAATCGACGCTCGGCGGCCTGTCGATCGGCGGCATCAAGCCGCTCGCCCTCGGCTTCGACGCGCTCGGCGTGATGGCGGCGACGCCGGACGATATCCTCGTCGCCCATGCCGTGCTCGCCGGCATCACCGACAGCCCGGCCAAGCCATTGCGCAAGCCGCGCTTCGCCCTGGTCAAGACGCCGGCCTGGGAGCTGGCTGAGGCGGCGAGCCGCAGCGCCGTCAACCGCACTGTCTCGCGGTTGCGGGCGGCGGGCGCGATGGTCGAGACGGTCAAGCTGCCGGCCGAGTTCGACAACATCATCGCCGTGCAGGATATCGTCTCGTCGCACATCATCGCCGACACCTATCGCTGGGAATGGCAGCATCATCGCGACAAGCTCAGCCCCTCCTTCCAGCAGTCGATCGAGAAGGGCCTCGGCTGGTCGCACGAGAGGCTGGCCGCCGCCTGGGCGAGCGCGCATACCTGCCTCGATCTGATGCAGGGCATACTCGGACGCTGCGATGCGGTGGTGACGCCGGCGGCGCTCGGCGAGGCCGGCATCGGCATCGCCGATACCGGTAGCGCGGCGTGCAACGCGATGTGGAGCCTGCTCGGTCCGCCGGCGGTGACGCTGCCGCTGGCGCGCGGGCCGGCCGGCATGCCGATCGGCGTCCAGTTCGTCGCCGCCCGGCGCGACGACCGCAGGCTGCTCGGCCTCGCCGACTGGGTGTTCAAGAAGCTCGGCCCCGCCTGAAGGAGGATGCGATGGAGGTGACGCAACTCGCCCAACATCTCGGCGCGCGCATCGACGGCATCGATATCGCGGCGCTCGACGATGCCGGCTTCCGCGCCCTCGAGGACGCTTTCCACCGCCATGCCGTCGTCGCCGTGTCGGATCAGCATCTCGACGAGGCCGCGCTGATCGAATTCAGCCGCCGCCTCGGCGCGCTCGAGCTCAACGTCGCAAGCTCCTTCCACCATCGCGACTTCCCCTACATCAACGTCCTCTCCAACAAGCGCAAGCCCGATGGCAGCCCGCTCGGCTCGGCCGATGCCGGACAGGGCTGGCACGCCGACATGTCGTACAATCCGACCCCGGCGCGCGCCTCGATCCTCTATGCGCTCGAAGTGCCGATGCGCGGCGGTGAGCCGCTCGGCGACACGCTGTTCGCCAGCACCGGGGCCGCCTATGACGCGCTCGACCCGGCGCTGCAGCGTCGCCTTTCCGGACTGCACGCGATGCATCATTTCTCGAAATTCTACGACTACATGATCGCCGAGCGGGGATCGAGCCGGCCACCACTGACCGAGGCGCAGAAGGCGAGCAAGCCGCCCGTCATCCATCCGGTGGTGGTGCATCACCCCCATACCGGGCGGAAATGCCTTTACGCCGATCCCGGCTACACGATCCGCGTGATGGAATTGCCGGAGGCCGAGAGCCGCACCCTCCTCGACGAACTCTTCGCCTGGCAGATCAAACCGCAATTCCAGTACCGCCACCGTTGGCGCGTCGGCGACGTGCTGATCTGGGACAATGTCGCGGCGATCCACATGGCGACCGGCGGCTACGAGCCGCACGAGCACCGCCTGATGTGGCGCACCCAGGTGCTCGGCGATGCGGCGCGCTATCGCGAGAGCAACGCCAGCGCCATCTGAGCCTCAGCTGCCCGGCAGATCGTGGATCTCGGGAAAGAAGAGGTCCTGCCACGAGTCCGGCTTCGCCTTGATCGTGCCGACCTCGGCCATGAAGTCGGCGTATGTCATCGTGTTCTCCGGCGTCATCGTCCACTTGACCTGCTTGCCGGCGAGAATTTCCTCGACCATGTCGAGCGGCAGCTTCGATTTCGAATCCGCGATCCACAGCGCAGCGGCGGCGTGCTTGTCGGCGTTGAGGATGGTCGTCGCCTCGGCGAGCGCATCGACCAGCGCGCGGTAGAGCTTCGGGTTCTTGTCGTGGAACTGGCGCGACAGCCAGGCGACGGTGAAGGTATGCGAGCCGCCGAGCACGTCGAAGGAGTTGAGCACGGTATGGATGCCGGGCTGCGCCAGCTGCTGGTTCTGGAAGGGCGGCACGCTGAAGGCGCTGTTGTACTCGCTGCCGCCGGACAGGAGGCCGATCGTCGCATCGGGCGGCGCCAGCGACAACGTCAGATGATCGAGCTTGGCGTAATTCTCCTTGCCGAATTCCTGCGCCGCCGCCATCTCGAGCGTGACCGCCTGAACCGAGACCTTGACCGCGGGCAACGCGATCTTGTCGGCATCGGTGAAGTCGCGCACGGTCTTGATGTTGGGATTGCGCGTGTTGAGCAGAAAGGGCTGCGAACTCAATGCCGAGATGCCGCGCACTTCCTGCGCGGTGCCCTTGGTCTTCGCCCACAGCGTCACCAGGCCGGGAACGCCACCCGCGACGACATCGACCGAGCCCGAGACGAGCGCATCGTTCATCGCGTTCGGCCCGTTGAAGGTCGCCCACACGACCTTGACGTCGCCGAGCCCGAGCGCCTTGGCATGCTGCTCGATCAGGCCGCGATGCTCGAGGATGTTGAACTGCACGTAGCCCATGGAAAATTGCTTGGCGAGGCGGATCTCGCTGACCTCGGCGCGCGCCGGCGTTGCGATGAGGAAAGCGGCGGCTGCGCAGGCGATGATGGCGCTGGTCGGCATTGAACGCCCGGTCATGATCCCTCCCCTTCGACGCGCTATGGGTTGCGCGCTCGCTACGCTCATCATAGATGGGCAGCGTTTACGCACGCAACGCGAGGGCTCATTCCCTCCTACGGGAGAGGGTAAGGGTGCTAGTTACGACACGGCTTCTCGCCCTCACCCTGCCCTCTTCCGGAGGGAGAGGGTTCTGTCTGTGCCGCGGCCCTTGCTCAGCCCGCCTCTACGATGACATGCGACCCGCCATCCGCCTCGCGCAGGACGGTGAGCAGATCGGCGAGGGCGAGAGCGACGCAGCCTTCCGTCGGCGCGAAATCCGGGCGGGCGACATGGAGGAAGATGGCGCTGCCGGCGCCGGGCACCACCGGCGCGTCGTTGTAGCCGAGCGGCACGATGAGATCGTAGACCCCGTCCTCGCGCCACAGCGTCTCGGCGCTCGCCGGATAGGGGAGCCGGACCGGCTGGTTGTAAGCAGCATCGAGCGGCGCATCGCACCACCCGTCGGTCGCGCCGATGGCCGATGCCGGCAGCGTGGTCTGCGGCAGCTCCAGACGGTCGGCACGATAAAGCAACCGGCGCATCGGCCATATCCCGACCGGCGTCGCGCCATCACCCTCGCGCTTGTCGCGCCTGACGCCGCCGCGGCCGATGGCGCAGCGGAGCTGCAAGCTACCCCAGCTCGCCGTGTTTTCGGGGTGGACGGTTAGGTTCATGTCGGCTCGGCGCCTATTGGCGCGCGCTGTCCCATTCGGCGAGGACGGTGAGAAACCCGTCAAGATTTCCCCGGACGGCAGTATCGACGGCATTCATCCGCCGCTGTTGCCCCATTACACCGCCGGCAAGCACCGCCACGGCAACCTCCGTGCCGGCTGACAACATAGGCTGTCTCGTCGACGACGTCTCGACAACCTTGTTGAAGACCACCGCCCCGGTGGCAACGTCGCGCAAGACGTAAGTGACCTTGGCATTGATGGTTTGGTCGCCGAGCGTCGTCACCGGCACATCGAAATCGAGCAGGGAGTCGAGCCGCCAGCGCGCGCCGCCGGGAGGCGCAAGCAACGCGGTGCGCTGCAACGTGTTCGTCATGATCCGATATATTCGCCAGCCGCTTGTCCGCACACGCACTGAGGCAGAGCGACGTCATAACCGCGCAGGTAACTCTACGCCATCTCATGAGCTGATCTCCCCCCTATCGATCCACAAATGTTTCGGACAACCAACATATTTCAGATCAATGGGTTACGAATATTACCGAGTATAAGCCGAATCGCAAAATGCCTCATTTCGCCGGGATGCTTTATCTCGGCCGTCAACGATGCGGTGGTGACCGTAGACCTCGGACGTCGCGGAGTGGAGTCGGGCTAGAACAACCGGGCAGAAGATCGTCGCCGCCGCGCGTTACCTTGATGCGCTGGCACTGCGGCAGACGCGCGGCGTCGAGCCGCTCGCCGCTGCGCGGCGCGACGACATTGCGATAGCCCTCCGGCAGCGGATCGATCTCGACAACGCGGCCTTCGACGCGCACCGGGCCGAGCTGGTGCTCGAGCACCGGTGTGGCAATTGTTGGGGCAATTAGGGTGTGTCGTCAATTCGCTCCTCTCGTTTCGAGGTTAGCCGGTGAGTCTGGTCGGCAACAGTCCGTATGATTCGCGTGAGGCGATGAATTAGGCGATTCCGGCGCGGCGATTTCTTCGATTCATAGGCGGTCAGCTTCGAAGAGGGCTGACCGGTGCACCGTT
>DATAQP010000504.1:0-6111 GCA_036264595.1 Allostellaceae bacterium | reverse complement strand
TGCGAGATCAACGTCATCGAGCAGGTCCACAACGTCTGCAACACCTCGATCGTGCAGCAGGCCTGGCGGCGCGGCCAGCCCCTCGAAGTGCACGGGCTGATCTACGGCATCCATGACGGCCGGCTGCACGATCTCGCCGTCTCGGTGAGCGAGGCCGAGGAGGCGGAGGCGGTGTGCGAAGCGGCGCTGGCGGCGCCGCGCCTCGTCCATCGCCGCGAAGAAGCCTGAGTAGGGATCGACGGCACCGCCCTGCCGGTGCGCATCCATCTGGTGACCCTGGCGGCGGGCTGCCTCGCCGCCCTTGGCGGCGTCATCGCGCGGCATTACGTGCAGAAAGACGACGAGGCGGCGGCGCTGCGCCTCGACCGCCGGGCGCTGCCGCTCTTCGTCGCCGCCTATCTCATCGTCGTCGGCGCGATGATCCTCGACGCCGTGCTCTATCACTGACGGCGTGCGCGGCTGCCCTGGCGACGAAGTATCGCGCCTCGTCGCGGCAACGCTGATCGCCCGCGGCTGAAGCCCCTCGCCCGCCCACCGCGGAGCTGATAACCTTGCGCATACGGCTCAGGTCGACGCTTTTTCAGGATAGGAGGCCGCCATGGCGGCAACGGGGTGGGAGCGTCGCGCTCCCGAGAATGACGGCGGCGGCGAGCAGCTCGGCGGCCCGCTCCCTGCCGTCCTGCAGCCCGAGGACGGCATCTCGTTCTGGCGGCCGCGCCCGACCAACGGCCACGTCACCGTCAAGACAAGCCCGTCCTATGGCGGGCCGGCGGGCATCACCATGGGGACGCAGTCCATCCCGCCGGGCTGCTTCATCGCCGAGCACAGCCACGACCGCCAGGTCGAGATCCTGTTCTGCTTCGCCGGGGCGGGGACGGTCGAGGTCGATGGCGTCTCCCACCCCTTCGTGCCGGGGACCACGGTGATCGCCAGCCCCTGGCTCAAGCACAAGATCATCAATCCCGGGCCGGGCGAGCTCAAGATGACCTGGACGATGATTCCGCCCGGTCTGGAGACCTTCTTCCGCAAGATCGGCCGCGAACGCTTTCCCGGCGAGACGGCGCCGCCGCCCTTCGATCCGCCGCGCGCCGCCGACGATATCCAGCGCGAGACCGGCTTCGGCGATCTGCAGCGTTAGAGGGGCTACCCGCGGCCCAGCGTCCCGTCGACCAGCACCTCGCGTAGCAGGCGCACCGATTTCGTCACCCCTTCGAGCGGCGACATCGCCATGTCCTCGTGCTCGATCGACAGCACGTCGTTGTAGCCGACGAGCTTGAGCGCAGCGCAGAACTGGCGCCACCATTCCTCGCCATGACCATAGCCGAGCGTGACGTAGTTCCAGGCGCGCATCCGCGGCACGTCGCTCGGCTTGGTCTCGATCCGGCCGTTGATGCCCGATACGGTCGGGTCGACATAGGTGTCCTTGGCGTGGACGTGATAGATCGCCGGGCCGAGGGCGCGGATCGCGGCGAGCGGATCGGCGCCCATCCAGAAGAGATGGCTCGGATCGAAATTGACGCCGACCGTGTCGCCGACCGCGTCGCGCAGGCGGAAGAAGGTCTCGACGTTGTAGACGTTCTGGTGGCCGTGCAGCTCGAGGCAGAGTTTCTTGATGCCGAGCCCGTTCGCATAGGCGACGAGATCGCGCCAATAGGGGATCAGCAACTCGTCCCATTGATAGGCGAGGATGTCCTGCATCTCGGCCGGCCAGCACATCGTCACCCAATTGGCGTTGGCGTCGCCCCGCCCGCCGGGGCAGCCCGACATCATGACGACGCGCTCCACCCCCATAAGGCTGGCGAGCTTGATCGTCTTGCGCGTCACTTCGTCGTGGCGCCTTCCGTGCTCGCCGGGATGGAGCGGATTGCCCGAGCAGTTGAGGGCGCTGATCTCGATGCCGTAGTCGCGCACCCTGCCGATGAAATCCTTGCGCGCGGTCTCGCTCGCCAGCATCGCGTCGAGCTGGAGATGTGGCGCCGAGGACCAGTTGCCGCCGGCGAATTCCAGCATCTCGATGCCGAGCTCAGCGGCGGTGCGGATCAGCGCCGCGAAATCGAGCCCGCCGAGACTGTCGGTGATCATGCCGATCTTCATCGCTTGCTCTCCTCGCTGCGCCTCACAGCCTTGCCGTGGCGGCTGTGCGGCTGAGATAGTCGAAGCCTTTCCGCGCGTAGGTCAGCGGATGCGCCTTGGCGGGATCCTGCTCGGCCTCGACGACGAGCCACCCGCGGTAGTCCGCCTGCTTCAGCACGGCGAAGATCGGCGCGTAGTCGATCGCGCCGTCGCCCGGCACGGTGAAGACGCCGTCGAGCACGGCATCGAGGAAGCCGCTGTCGCGGGCGCGGACGCGGTCCAGCACCTCGCGGCGGATATCCTTGCAATGGACGTGGTTGATGCGCGCGGTATGGCGGCGCGCCACGGCGAGCGGGTCGGCGTCGGCATAGGCGAGATGGCCGGTATCGAGCAGCAGCCCGACCGAATTGCCGGTCGCCGCCATCAGCCGGTCGATCTCGGCCGCGCTCTCGATCACCGTGCCCATATGGTGGTGATAGGCGAGGGCGACGCCGCGTCGCGCGGCATGCTCGGCGAGCGCGGTGAGTTTGGCGGCGAAATCAGTCCAGTCGCCCTCGGCGAGGCGCGGCCTTCGCGACAACGCGGTCCCGCGTGAGCCGGCGACGCTCCCCGTCGTCTCGGCGAAGATCAGCACGTTGCAGCCGAGCGCGGCGAGCAGCGCCAGATGGTCCTCGATGGCGGCGATCTCGTCGGCGAGGCTGCGCGCCAGCAGACTGCCGCCATACCAGCCCGAGACGAGCGCCAGGCCGTGCCGGTCGAGAATCGGGCGCAGCGCATCGGCGCTTCGCGGGAATTTGTTGCCAAGCTCGATCCCGGCATAGCCGGCCTGGCGCGTCTCGGCGAGGCAGGTCTCGAGCAGCGTCTCGCCGCCGAGCTCCGGCAGGTCATCGTTGCTCCAGGTGATCGGGTTGATGCCGATGCGAACTGTCATGACTGCCATCTATATCATCTCCGCGCCGCTGACTATAACGGCGCGTCGACACCTGCCCAACGCGAGCGAGAGCACCCCCCGGCATGACCCACCCCCAACCCGCCAGCCGCTCCATCGTCGTCTTCGACCTTGGCGGCGTCCTCATCGACTGGAATCCGCGCCATCTCTACCGCAAGCTGATCGCCGACGAGGCTGACATGGAGCATTTCCTCGCCACCGTGTGCACGCAGGATTGGAACGAGCGTCAGGATGCCGGCCGCAGCTTCGCCGAGGCGGCTTCGCTGCTCAAGGCCGAGCACGCCGACAAGGCCGATCTCATCGACGCGTTCGGCGCTCGCTTCGACGAGATGATGGCGGGGCCGATCGCCGGCACGGTCGAGATCCTGGCCGAATTGCGCGGCCGCGGTGTCGCCCTCTACGGGTTGACCAATTTCTCGGCCGAGACCTATCCGCTGGCGCTGCGCCGCTTCGATTTCCTCGCCTGGTTCCGCGGCGTCGTCGTCTCCGGCGAGGTCGGGCATATCAAGCCCGATCCGCGCATCTACCACCTGCTCTTCGAGCGCTTCGCCATCCCGCCGCACGATGCGGTCTATATCGACGACAACCCGCGCAATGCTGCCGCGGCGACGGCGCTCGGCATGCACGGCATCGCCTTCACTGACCCGCCTGCGCTGTGCCGCGAGCTGGCCGCGCTCGGCCTGCTGGGGGCTTGAGAGTCGCGCCGATTCGGTCCACGCTAAGCGGAACGAAGAAGAATGCGGGGAGGGATAATGGGCGAGGCCGCCGCTCTCGAGGTCGCAGAAATAGAGGTCTTCTACAGCCTGCTCAAGGTGCTCGACGGCATCTCGCTGTCGGTCGCCGGCGGCGAGTTCATCGCGCTGCTCGGCTCCTCGGGCTGCGGCAAGACGACCCTGCTGCGCGCCATTTGCGGTTTCGTCCCGGTACAGAGCGGCCGCATCGCCGTCTCCGGGCGCGACATCACCGATCTGCCGCCCGACAAGCGCGACATGGCGATGGTCTTCCAATCCTATGCCCTCTGGCCGCATATGAGCGTGGCGCAAAATATCGGCTATGGCCTGCGGCTGCGCGGCGTCGGCCGCGCCGAGATCGCCGCGCGCGTCAAGGCGATGCTGGCGATGTTGCGCCTGGCCGGCCTCGCCGAGCGCCGCGTCACCGAGCTCTCGGGCGGCCAGCGCCAGCGCGTCGCCCTCGGCCGCGCCCTCGTCATCAATCCGCAGATCCTGCTGCTCGACGAGCCGCTGTCCAATCTCGACGCCCGCATCCGCGAGGATGTCCGCCACGAGATCAAGACGCTGCAGCGCGATCTCGGCATCACCACGGTGCACGTCACGCACGATCGCGAGGAGGCGATGGTGATGGCCGACCGCATCGTCATCCTCGACAAGGGGCGGATCGCCCAGATGGGTGCGCCCGAGGCGCTCTACAACAATCCGAACTCGCCCTTCGTCGCCGATTTCATGGGTGCCGGCAATGTCGTCCGCCTCAACGCCCGCCGCCTGCCCGAGGGGCTCGTCATCGAGGAGGGGCCGAATAACGGGGCGCTCACCCTCGCTGCCATGCCGCGCCACGCCAAGCTGCAAGGCGCCGGCGCCGTCATCGCGCATTTCCGCGGCGAGGCGGCGCGGCTGCATGTCGCCGATACGGCCAGCGCTGACGAACTCCTGCTGCGCGGCCGCATCGCCCAGGCCTCCTACCCGGGCGGCGTCTGGCGCTACAGCGTGCGCGTCGGCGATGACCATTTCCTCGTCGACGACATCAGGCGCTTGGCCGTGGGCGAAACCGTCGGCATCGGCTTGCCGGCCGATGCGCTGCATCTCTACGTCGCAAATCCGTAACAAGGCCGTGCGATAGAGCGGCCGTCTCGATCAATTCGCAGAGGGAGGGTTTCATGAGATCGATCAGCTACCTGCTCGCTGGCGCCGCCGCGCTGGCGCTCGTTTCGCTGCCCGCCATTGTCCAACCCGCTGCGGCGCAGCAGAAGGTGACGCTCACCGTCGTCACCGCCGGCGACCAGAACATGGTCGACTACGTGAAGGACTATCTCGGGCCGATCTTCGAGAAATCGAATCCCGACCTCACCGTCAAGTCGGTCGGCACCGGCCCGGGCGATGCCGGCTCGCAGAAGATCATGGAGAAGCTCGTCGCCGAGAAGGACCAGAAGACCTGGGACATCGACGTCGCCGTCATCCACCAAAAGGCGGCCGGCGAGATGGTGAAGGACGGGCTGCTCGCGCCCTACGTCAAGGACGTCTCGACCGGCAAGCTGGTGACCTCGGCCTCTGCCAAGAACTCGCTCGGCGCCAATGTCGAGGGCTATGTCATCCCGATGTTCGCCAGCCAGACGGCGATCGCCTACAATTCCGACCTGGTGAAGACGCCGCCGGCGACCTATGCCGAGCTCGAGACATGGGCCCAAGCCAACCCCAAGAAGTTCGGCTATAACGGCATCAAAGGCGGCATGTCGGGCGTCAGCTTCGTCGTCGGCTGGATCTACGCCAATGGCGGCACCGACATGGACCGGCTGATGAAGGGTCCCTACGACAAGGCGATCGAGGTGAGCTGGGATCCGGCGCTGGCCAAGCTCAAGGAATTCAACAAATCGGTCGTCATCACCCCCGGCAATGCCGGTACGCTCGACATGCTCAACCGCGGCGAGATCGTCATGGGACCGGTCTGGGTCGACATGTTCTACACCTGGAAGGCCGACGGAAAGCTGCCGCCCAGCGTCAAGCTCAAGCTGATCGGCCCCGGCATGCCGGGACAGCCGATGTACTACGTCATCCCGGCCAAGGCGGCGAATAGCGAGGCGGCCAAGAAGTTCGTCGAGCTCGCCACCAGCCCGGCGGTGCAGGCCGAGGGCATCGTCAAGAAGTTCAACTGGTATCCCGGCATCGACGCCAGCGCGGTCAAGTCGAGCCTCGACGAGGCGAGCTGGAACAAGCTCTTCGTCGACGTGACGCCGGACGATCTGGCGACCAAGGGCAAGAGCTTCCCGATCGCGCCCTATTTCAATGACATCCAGGAGGCTTACGAGAAGAAGGTGAATTGAGCCTCGTTGTTGGCCCTGAGATCGCTTCGCCGCCCCT
>DATAQP010000444.1:0-19264 GCA_036264595.1 Allostellaceae bacterium | reverse complement strand
CCGGCGCAAAGTCGCCGCCTGGGACGACGACTTCCTCGCAAGCCTTATCGCCAAATGATCGCTTCACCCGATTCCCCTGCACTGTCACCGTAAGTCCCAGGGTGGGATGTGAGCTAACGCGGGTTTTCCGATAGCTGCCCTCACGCCGCCGGTCGGACGAGTCTCCGCGCGGAGGGTGGAGGCCGAGACATCGAGACGGCCCCATTTCGTCTCGACAGGCCAAGCCACGCCGAGACCGTCTTCCACGATCTCGACCTTGGCGAAGGTCTCGGCATCGTCGATCAGCGGTGCGAAATGCGTGCTGCGCGCAATCAGACCGGTCAGGTCGAGCTTGCGGTCGTGCTGCTCTCCGGCAAAGCGGACGCGCAGGACGCGGTCGCCGACGGGACGCAGCTTGGTGATTCGTGCGATGTCGTCGACCATGCCGTTCACCTCTGGAATTCGTCCCACTGAGCCAATAGCGCCGCGCGATGCTGCTCGACCCAGCGTCTTGCCTGCTTCAAGACCCTGCTCGGCGCTGCGCCGGCAAGCAAGTTGCCGTCGGAGATCCGAATCTTCGCGGCAAAATCGCCGCCCTTGATATGCACGTGCGGCGGATTCTCGTCCTGGAAAAACATCAGAAGCTTGACGCCGCTGAACCGCTTGATCTCCGGCATCCGCGCTCCTGAAACTCGGCGGCAATATAGGGCAGAATTTGCCCCAGTTCAAGTTTTGGGTAAGACTCAAGCCGCTACAGCAACCGCGCCCTATCTCTGCACGCGGAAGTACTTCACTCGCCCCACGCGCACCCCACGGTTCCGGCGTACCCGGAAAGTCCATTTTGCGCTTGACACGAATTTCCTAAATGGATATATTTGAGGTCAGAAGAATTTGCGAGAGCGCAAAATGCCTGCGAATTGCTTTCCACTCAGATCCGCATCACTGCCAAAAAAGAAAGACTCGGCATCTCCGTCTGCGGGCGCGACTCACGCTTTAGGGGAATGCCTGGGAACCCGATACCACTGGACGCCTGTTATTTTGCTGTTATTTACAGGCGCACGAAAGAAAGTTTCGCGATGGCTCGACCTCAGCCTACGCTCGCTGCTCCCCGGTCGCCCCGGTTTGCCATCCGCTCGATGCGCTGTATTCTGACCGTCTCCACGCCCCTCCCGCCGCGATGAGGTGACAAGCGTGCCGCTCGACATCGTCCCCTCCGTCTGCCCGCATGATTGCCCGAGCACCTGCGCGCTCGAGGTCGAGCGGCTCGATGCGCGCACCATCGGGCGCATCCGCGGCGCCGCGTCGAACAGCTACACGGCGGGGGTGGTCTGCGCCAAGGTCGCGCGCTATGCCGAGCGCCAGCACCATCCCGACCGGCTGCGCCAGCCGCTGCGCCGCATCGGCGAGAAGGGCACCGGCCTCGCGGCATTCGAGGAGATCGCCTGGGACGACGCGCTCGACATCGTCGCCGAGAAATTCACATCGGCCGTGCAGCGCTACGGCAGCGAGACGGTGTGGCCCTATTACTATGCCGGCACGATGGGGCTGGTGCAGCGCGACGGCATCAACCGGCTGCGCCACGCTCTGCGCTACTCCAGGCAGTTCTCGACGATTTGCGTGACCCTGTCGGATACCGGCTGGAATGCCGGGGCGGGGGTCAAGCGCGGCGTCGACAGCCGCGAGATGGCCGAGAGCGATCTCATCATCGTCTGGGGCGGCAATCCGGTCTCGACCCAGGTCAACGTGATGACCCATGTGGCGAAGGCCCGCAAAGCACGCGGCGCCAAGCTCGTCGTCATCGACCCCTATCGCACGCCGACGGCGGAAATCGCCGATCTCCATCTCGCAATTCGGCCGGGCACCGACGCGGCGCTCGCTTGCGCAATCATGCATGTCCTCTTCAAGGAGGGCTATGCCGACCGCGACTATATGGCGAAATACACCGACGCGCCGGACGAGCTCGAGGCGCATCTTCGGACGCGCGATCCCGCCTGGGCGTCGCGCATCACCGGGCTCTCCGTCGAGGCGATCGTCGATTTCGCCCGGCTCTATGGGCGAACCCAGCGCAGCTTCATCCGCATCGGCTACGGCTTCTCGCGCTCGCGCAACGGCAGCGCGCAGCTTTTCGCCGCGAGCTGCCTGCCCGCCGTCACAGGCGCCTGGCAGTATCGCGGCGGCGGCGCGCTCTATGGCGGCGCTGCGCTCTACCCGCTCGACCGCTCGCTGATCGAGGGGCTCGATGTCGTCGATCCCGCGACGCGCCTCCTCGACCAGTCGCGCATCGGCGCGGTGCTGACCGGCGACAGGCGCGATCTCGGCGCCGGGCCGCCGGTCACCGCGACGCTGATCCAGAACACCAACCCGATGGTCGTCGCCCCCGACTCGCTCAGGGTGCGCGACGGGTTCCGGCGCGACGATCTCTTCGTCGCCGTGCACGAGCAGTTCATGACCGAGACCGCAGCGATGGCCGACATCGTGCTGCCGGCGACGACCTTTCTCGAGCATGACGACATCTATACGGCGAGCGGCCACACGCATCTCCAGCTTGCCCGCAAGGTGGTCGAGGCCGAGGGCGAGGCGCGCTCGAACCATTTCGTCCATTGCGCGCTGGCCAAGCGCCTCGGCGCCGAGCACCGCGGCTTCGCGATGAGCGAGTGGGAGATCATCGAGGAGACGCTGGCGCTCTCCCGCCTGCCGGGGACGGCCGAGTTCGACGGCGGGCGCTGGCTCGACATGGCGCTCCCCTTCGAGACCGCGCATTTCCTCGACGGCTTCGGCCATAAGGACAAGAAATTCCATTTCAAGCCGGATTGGGCGTCGATCGGCCCGCATGCGGCCGGGCTGCCTCTGCTGCCCGATCACGCCGAGGTGATCGACGCCGCGACCGAGGAGCGGCCGTTCCGCATGGTGGCGGCGCCGTCGCGCTCGTTCCTCAACACCACCTTCAACAATACGCCGTCGAGCGTCGCCCGCGAGGGGCGGCCGGGCGTGCTCATCCATCCCGATGATCTCGCCGGTCTCGGCGCCGGCGAGGGTGACCGGCTGCGCCTCGGCAACCGCCAGGGCAGCGTCGTCGTCCACGCCAAGAGCTTCGACGGGCTGCAGCGCGGCGTCGTCGTCGTCGAGGGGATCTGGCCGAACCACGCCTTCGAGGAAGGCATCGGCATCAACACGCTGACCAGCGCCGAGCCCGGAAGGCCGGCCGGCGGCGCCGTCTTTCACGACACCGCGATATGGGTCAGGAAGGCTTAGGTTTCGAGTTTGGCCGAGGCTTAGGCCCGGCTCAGCAGCCGAGCGTCCGCGTCGCCGCCTCGCGCAGGCTCAGCCCGGCGAAGGCGAGTGCCGTCGCATCCTCCGCGATAGCTTCTTCCAAGTGCCGGTCCTCGTCGCTCGATCCGGCGGCAGCGACTTCGCCGCGGCGCCAATCGTCGTCGACGAGCATCAGCATGGCGTCACATTGGAACGAGATAGGGCAGGGAGGAGACGGCGATGAAGATCAGCGTCAGGGCGAGCAGGCCGAAGATCCGCTCGCTCGGCGTCCATCTCTGCCAATCGGCTCGCAGGTCTCGCATGACTCGCCCTCTCTCTGTCGTGGGAGAGAGCTTAGCGCAGGAGGGTTACAAAATCGTAAGGCGCCTACGAGGTATTCGATCAAATGCCAGGGATCATTTGCGCCGCAGCGGTACCTCCAAATAGCAGCCGAACTCGCTGACGAAATCGATGGCGATGCAGGCATGGACGCGGCCCTGCTTGTCGTCGAAGCGCGCGCGCTCGCCGACCGGGAAGACCGGCTGATGCCAGATTCCGGGATCGATATGGATGCCGAACGAGCCGTCGCAGTGGAAGGCGACGAAATCGTCCGGCGTCACGTCGTCGCCCGGCTTCGCCAGCAGCGCGACGAAAGGGGCACCGTCGCGCGGAAAGAAGATCTGCCCGCCATCGGGATGGTAGTTCGCCTCATGCGTCAGGATGCGCGAGGTATCGCGTGGCTCGTGCACTTCCGAGGCGCTGGCGGGATCGGCGAACCAGCCGGTGATGTAGCTGCGCCCGACGGCATAGTTGACGGCGTGCTGTATCTCGCCGCGCCGCACCATCTCGAAACTGTCCTCGACGATGCCGCCCTCGTTGCCGGTGCCGGCGACGATGGGGCGCCAGCCGGGCTGCGGCCAGGTCACGATGGTGACGACGCCGGCGGCGAAGTCGGGCACCACGCTGCCATAGCCCCGCAGCGTCTCCGCCGTCGCCACGACCTGCCTGACGGGATGGACGCGCGCCTCGCCGCGAGCGGTCGAGGGCAGGGCGCCGAGGTCGAGCGCGGCAAAATTAGAGACTATCGCGGCCGGCATGGTGTCCCGTCTTGCTGTCGGATAAATCCATCATGGCCCACCCCGATCGGCTTGGCCAGCATCGGGCTGGCGCGACGCGGGCTGGTAGAGCGACCCGGAAGGCTCCTATATTCCAGTCATGGGCAAGCCGAACGACAATTTGCCCCAGGGACCAGGGCACAGCTCCGGGCGCACCGACGTCGAGAGCTTCATCCGCCAGGTTCAGGCGATGCCGCAGGTTCGCGCCGGCGCGCGCGGCCGGCTGATCTTCGCCATGGATGCGACGGCCAGCCGCCAGCCGAGCTGGGACCGCGCCTGCCACATCCAGGGCCAGATGTTCGAGACCACGGCGGCGCTCGGCGGGCTCGAGGTCCAGCTCGTCTTCTATCGCGGCTTCAAGGAGTGCAAGGCGAGCCGGTGGTACGCCGGAGGCGCAGATCTGCAGCGCGCGATGCGACGCGTCTTCTGCGCCGGCGGGCAGACGCAGATCGAGCGCGTGCTCGACCACGCGCTCAAGGTGGCGCGCCAAGGCCAGGTCAACGCCCTCGTCTTCGTCGGCGATGCGATGGAGGAGAACCCCGACGCGCTCTGCCATCGTGCCGGCGAGCTTGGCCTGCTCGGCGTGCCGGTCTTTCTCTTTCACGAGGGCGGCGATCCCGTCGCCCGCCACACCTTCGAGGAGATCGCCCGGCTCAGCAAAGGCGCCTATTGCGCCTTCGACGCGGCGAGCGCGCAGCAATTGCGCGACCTCCTCGCCGCCGTCGCCGCCTATGCCGCGGGCGGCCGAACGGCCCTCGAGGCGATCGGCAAGCAGCGCGGCGGCGCGGCGCTGCTGCTCAGCAGTCAGCTCGGCAAGGGCTGACGAGACCGACCGCGGCGATGGCCTATATCGTGCTCGGTATCGCCGGTCTCCTCATTCTACTGCTGCTCGCGCGCGCTTTCGTCAACGCCGATCCTGCGGCGCTGGCACGCGGCCTGCGCTGGGCCGGCATCGCCTTCGCCGTCCTCCTCCTCGTCGCTCTCGTCGCCAGCGAGCAGCTCGGGCCGGCCCTGGCGATCACCGGCGGCCTGCTCACCGTGGCGCTGCGCGGCCGCACCCTCTGGCGACATTTCCGTACCGCTAGCGGCCCGAGCACCGGGCGCGTCTCCGAGGTCGAAACGGCGATGCTGCGCATGACGCTCGATCACGACAGCGGTACGATGAGCGGCACCATCCGGCGCGGACCGTACCAGGGTCGGCGGCTAAGCGAGCTGCGCCCGGACGAGCTCTCGGCGCTGTGGCGCGAGTGCCGTGCCGAGGATGAAGCGTCGGCCAAGCTGCTTGAAACCTATCTCGACCGCACCACGCCCGACTGGCGTCAAGGCGGCGGGGCAGGCGGGACGGAGGAGCGCGCGGGCGCCGGCCGCGCCAGCGAGGCGATGTCGCGCGAGGAGGCGTACAAGATCCTCGACCTGCCGCCAGGGGCGTCCGCCGACGAGGTCAAGGCGGCGCATCGTCGGCTGATGCTCAAGCTCCATCCCGATCACGGCGGCTCGACCTATCTGGCGGCGCGTATCAATCAAGCGAAGGATCTGCTAATCAGGAATTGAACGCGTTCTTGGCGGGTGCCTTGCATTGCGCCGGCGCGGTGTGGCAAAACCCCGCGCGCCCCGCGTGCCGTCGGGAACAACCGCGGGATCATTTTTGTTAACGCATAAGTTTTTGTCTCGGCCCCCCGGGCTGGCAACGAAGGTTTCATCGGGAAGACAGTTTGATGAACAAACCCATACGCAAGGCTGTCTTTCCCGTCGGTGGGTTGGGCACGCGGTTCCTGCCGGCGACCAAGGCGATTCCCAAAGAGATGCTGCCGGTCGTCGACAAGCCGCTGATCCAGCATGCGGTCGAGGAAGCGCGCGCCGCCGGGATCGAGGAGTTCATCTTCGTTACCGGCCGCTCCAAGACCGCGCTCGAGGATCATTTCGATCATTCCTTCGAGCTCGAGGCGACGCTGCGCGGACGCGGCAAGAAGGCGCAGCTCGATGCCCTCCATGCCTGGATGCCCGAGGCCGGTCAGGTCTGCTACACGCGCCAGCAGCAGCCGCTCGGCCTCGGCCATGCCGTCTGGTGCGCGCGCAACCTCGTCGGCGACGAGCCCTTCGCCGTCCTCCTCGCCGACGACCTCATCCTCGCCGACGTGCCCTGCCTCAAGCAGATGGTCGACGTCTACGGCAAGACCGGCGGCAATGTCGTCGCCATCATGGATGTCCCGCGCCAGCACACGTCGCGCTACGGCATCCTCGACGTCGCCGCCGATGACGGGCGCCTCGCCACCGTGCGCGGGCTCGTCGAGAAGCCGGCGCCGGAGAAGGCGCCCTCCACCCTCAGCATCATCGGGCGCTATATCCTGCAGCCCGAGATCTTCGAGCATCTCGAGCGCATCGGCCGCGGCGCCGGCGGCGAGATCCAGCTCACCGACGGGTTGGTCAAGTTGCTCCGCGGCGATCGCCCGTTCCATGGTCTGCGCTTCGCCGGGCAACGCTTCGATTGCGGCGACAAGGTCGGCTTCCTGCACGCCAATATCGCATTTGCCCTGGCACGCGACGATATGGGATCGGAATTGCGCAAGATCCTGGCGGATTACCGGTGAAGGCAACTCCGGCGCCCGCGCCGGCGCAATCGGACGGCCACCGTTTCAATCCCACCATACTGCGCGAATACGACATTCGCGGCATCGTCGGCGAGACGCTCGGCGAGGCGGATGCGCGCGCCATCGGCCGCGCCTTCGCTACCATGCTGACCGAGCACGGCGGACGCTGCATCGCGGTCGGCTATGATGGACGGCTGAGTTCGCCTGCTCTCGAAGCGGCCCTCGTCGGCGGCTTGACCGCGAGCGGTTGCGACGCCGTGCGCATCGGGCTCGGACCGACGCCGATGCTCTATTACGCCGCCTTCACCCTCGACGTCGACGCCGGGATCATGATCACCGGCTCGCACAATCCGGCCGACTATAACGGCTTCAAGATGACGGTGCGGAAGAAGCCGTTTTTCGGGCCGGACATCCAGCGCCTCGGCCGGGTCGCCGCCGCCGGTGATTTCACCGTCGGCGCCGGCACCGTCGCCGAGCATCGCGTCTTCGACGCCTATGTCGAGCGGCTGCTGCGCGACTATGAGGGCAAGCGCCCGCTCAAGATCGCTTGGGACGCCGGCAACGGCGCGACCGGCGCCGCCCTCGTCAGCCTGACGATGCGCCTGCCGGGCGAGCACATCCTGCTCAACGAGACCATCGACGGTACGTTCCCTGCGCATCATCCCGATCCGACCGAGCCGAAGAATCTCGTGCAGCTTCAGGCGGCGGTGGCCGAGCATCGCTGCGATCTCGGCATCGCATTCGACGGCGATGGCGACCGCATCGGCGTCATAGATGGAAAGGGCCGCATCCTCTGGGGTGATCAGCTCATGGTGCTGCTCGCCGAGGACATCCTCAAGACCAAGCCGGGCGCCACCATCATCGCCGACGTCAAGGCCAGCCAGGTACTGTTCGACGAGATCGCCCGCATGGGCGGCACGCCGCTGATGTGGCGCACCGGCCATTCGCTGATCAAGACGAAGATGGCCGAGACCAGCGCGCCGCTCGCCGGCGAGATGAGCGGACATATCTTCTTCGCCGATCGCTATTACGGCTATGACGACGCGCTTTACGCCGCCCTGCGCCTGCTCGACGTGCTCGCACGCGGCACTGTCGGCCTTGCCGCGTTGCGCGACCGCTTGCCTGCAGTCGTCAACACGCAGGAGCTGCGCTTTCCCTGCAGCGAGACTCGCAAATTCACCGTCGTCGAAGAGGTTCAAGGTCGCTTGCGCAAGGCGGGCGCCGAGATGTCCGATATCGACGGCGTGCGCGTGCGCACCGGGGATGGCTGGTGGCTGCTGCGCGCCTCCAACACCCAGGATGTGCTGGTCGCCCGCGCCGAGGCGCGCGATGAGGCTGGGCTGAAGCGGCTGAAAGCCCTGATCGTCGACGAGCTCGCACGCAGCGGCATCGCGCCGCCGCCGTTCTGATGCCGGAGGCGCGTCTTTACCGCAAATCAAGCGAAGTCGGCGCCGATCACTATCGCGGCCGCCATCGGAGTGGCCGGCGCATCTCCTACAAGAGCTAGGAACGACCGGACGAACGATCGTCGCGTGCGCGCATCACCCGCGCGGCCCGTTCACCTAGCTGCGGTCGAGCGGCGCAACGACGCTGCATTTGAGGTGGTGCTTGTGCAGCGACGAGCACACCGCATTAGCTTCCTGCTTCGTGAAGTTGACGAGGCGGGCGCGATAGAGGCGCTCTGTATCGGTCTTGCCAGGATCGAGGATAACGACCGGCTTGCCCTTCGCAACCGGCAGCTTGGTGACCGAGGCAACCGCCTTTTCCGCGGCCGCATGATGCGAGAATGCGCCGAGCTGAACGCTCCAATGCTGAAGGCGGTTGACCCGCTCGCCCGCCTTGCGCAGCGTGCCAGTCCCGCTCGCGCTGACAAGCGGGGCGGCTTCTGCGCGGCTGACCGGGGACAGCGCAGAAACGGCGCGCGCGGCGATCCCGTGTTTCGCCGGCGCGGCCGGCGTCACCTCGGCGTCGGCAGGTTCTTCCGCCTTGGCCACCATCACGTCGCTGCGCCGGCTGGCGAAGGCGTCGTTGAGGAGCTGTGCCATATGGGCGTCGCGCGTGCGCGCCGATTCGCCTCCCATGACGACGCCGATGAGCCGGCGATTGTCGCGCTTCGCCGAGGCGGCGAGATTGAAGCCCGAGGCGTTGATATAGCCGGTCTTGATGCCATCCATGCCCTGGAATGAACTCATCAGATGATTGTGGTTGGCGTGGACGGTGCCGTGATAGACGAATTCGCGGGTCGAGAAATAATGGTAGTGATCGGGGAAGTCGCGATAAAGCGCGCGCGCCAGCGTGGCGAGGTCCCGTGCCGTTGTCCGATTCAATAGATCGGGCAGGCCGGACGCATTATGAAAGACGGTATTCTTCATGCCGAGCTTGTGCGCCTTCTGCGTCATGCGCTCGGCGAAGGCGTTCTCGCTGCCGCCGAGGCCTTCGGCGACCACCGAGGCGGCGTCATTGGCAGATTTGGTGACGAGGGCAAGAATGAGATCGCGCACCGCCACGCTATCGCCGGGAATAAGCCCGAGCTTGGACGGGGCGCGGCTTGCCGCATGGGTGGAAACCGGCAATTTTTGGTCGAGCTTGAGCTGGCCGTTGTCGAGTGCCTCGAAGGCCAAGTATAACGTCATCATCTTGGTCAATGACGCGGGATAGTTCATGCCATCCGGATTGACCTCGTGCAATACTTCGCCAGTATCGGCATCAATAATGATCGAGGCGTATTTGGCCTGGGCCTCCGGACTCATCGCGAGAAGGGCAATCGCTAGCCCTACGATCCCCAATTTGGCCACGACGAGTCCTGCGTTACGCAACTTTCGCGTCAAGCCTTTCACTGTAGAATCCCCTGTTTGTGCGCGAGTCGCCAACGATTTAACTGCAAAGAGATTAAGGAATGTTTGATTCCATGTCCATATTTTCGGCGCCCATTTTTCGCCACAGTGGAAAATTTCGTCTCCGGAGCGGCAGCCTCGCCCTCTTGCTGCTGACGAGCCTCGCCGGTTGCTCGCTCGACAATCCGGTCGGCCGCACTTTCGGCTGGTTCAATTATCTCGACGCGGCCGACATTCGCGACAGCTGTGCGGGAAGCACAGGCGAGCGCTATCGCCTGGTCTATAATGCTGTGTGGGGCGAGCAAGTACGCAGCTACGATATTTCGGCCGGGCCGGGCGGCGTGCCGGCGACCCTCGCGGTGCGCGTATTTTTCCCGGAAAACCTCAACGGAATCAATCTCACCGATCCCTTGGAGCTGTTTCGCGGGCAGACTGCCACGGCGGCGTTGAGCCCGGCGGATATGGCGACGTTTCGCGAGGCGTTGCGCGACAGCGGTTTCGAGGCGGCAACGCCGCGCGGTCTCATTCTCCCTTCGAGCGGATTCTATTGGGTGGTTGCCGCTTGTCGCGATGGCGCCTTTCACTACAACGCCTATAATTATCCCTCGGCCAGCTTCGCTGCGATCCGTTTCGATCGCTGGCTTTTCGCACATGATACGACCGGTGCCACCGTGACCCCGCCCGGCCAGGTCGGCGACAATGGCCCTCATGTCTATTTCGAGATGATGGTCAGCGACAACGGGCTCGTCGGGGTCGGCTCGCCCTTCTAGCCAAGCGCAAGCTGCATCGCACCATTCATCTTGATTTCGGCCGCCCGCCGACCATTTTATGATACTGCAGTGCAGCATAATCCGCTCTTGCCGCGAGGAGGGCGAGCGGGTTCGACACAAGGAACCTGACGACGAATGGCGCGGACCCGAGCACCGGTAGCACCAAGCGACAAACCCAAATCTGCCCGCTCGATCGCACCCAGCGGCGAGTCGCCGGGGCGGGAAGCTGATATCCACCGCGACGGGGCCGATTTCGGCGCGACCAACCTTGCCGCGATGGCGCAGGCGAATGCCGTGCTGATGGAAGGGCTTGGAGCGATCGGTGCGACGGTCTACGCCTATGCTTGGGCTTCGTTCAGCAGCGCGGCGAGCGTCGCACGATCGATGATCGATGCGCGCAGCTTTGTCGACGTCGTCGCCCTCAATCACGATTTCGCCCAGACGGCGCTCGAGGGGATGATCGCCAATTCCGCCCGCGTGGCCGAGATCGGCGTCAGGACGACCAGCGAAGCGCTCAAGCCGCTCAGCGAGCATGTCGCCGATACAATATCAAAGTTGAATCATCCGACGAAGCTGTAGCGGGCGGCTCTTCAGAACGCGGTTTTTTGAAATCAGCTATACGTTGTTAACCAAGCCGCGCTAGGGTGTTGAGGGTGCGGATGACGGCTTGGCCTCTCCGCCAAGCTGCATCGCGCTCGGTTCGAGATCCCGACGCTGTGGCGAAAAGAACGCAATGCTATGCGCGCGGCGCGGTGAGTTGAGGGCAAAAGCCGATTGCGGCAGCGAAAGGGGCTTTCCCGGACGGCCATCGTCCCAATATCATGGTGGCGGAGACGCGGATAAATGTTCGAACGGAGATGAGTGGCATCGAGAAACGCGGCGATGAGGGCCCGACCACCGGCACCGTCGTCAAGGCCAAGCCGAAGACGAAAAAGCCGTCGATGTACAAGGTTCTCATGCTGAACGACGACTACACCCCGATGGAGTTCGTCGTGCACATCCTCGAACGGTTCTTCAGCAAGACCCGGGACGAGGCGACGCGGATCATGTTGCATGTCCATCGCCGCGGCGTGGGCATTTGCGGTGTTTTCACATACGAGGTTGCCGAGTCCAAGGTGACCCAGGTCATGGATTTCGCACGGCAGCATCAGCACCCGCTGCAGTGTACGTTGGAAAAGGAATGACGCTCGAACCGTTATGACGGGCGAAGTCAGCTGAAAGGGACAGGCTAGCGTGTTATCGCGCAATCTCGAGAAGACTCTTCATCGTGCGCTCGCCCATGCCAATGAGCGGCGCCACGAATATGCCACGCTCGAGCATCTGCTGCTCGCGCTGAGCGAGGATCAGGATGCCGTCGCCGTACTTCGCGCCTGCTCCGTGGATCTCGAGAAGCTGCGTCGCGACGTGACGAACTACGTCGACAACGAGCTCTCCAACCTGATCTCGACACATGTCGAGGACGCCAAGCCAACGGCAAGCTTCCAGCGCGTCCTGCAGCGCGCGGCGATTCACGTTCAATCCTCCGGACGCGAGGAAGTCACCGGCGCCAACGTGCTGGTCGCCATGTTCGCCGAGCGCGAGAGCCACGCGATCTATTTCCTGCAGGAGCAGGACATGACGCGCTTCGACGCCGTCAATTATATATCACACGGCATCGCCAAGGCGCCCGGTCGCTCCGAGACACGACGCGTTCAGGGAGCCGACGAGGAAGAGCGCGCCGAGAAAGGCCAGAAGCGCGGTCATGACGCGCTCGACTCCTATTGCGTCAACCTCAACAAGAAGGCGAAGAGTGGCAAGATCGATCCCTTGATCGGCCGCGAGAGCGAGGTCGATCGCACAATTCAGATCCTCTGTCGGCGCTCGAAGAACAATCCGCTCTATGTCGGCGACCCCGGGGTCGGCAAGACGGCGATCGCCGAAGGCTTGGCGCGCCGCATCGTTCAGCGCGAGGTTCCCGAGGTGCTGCTCAACGCGACGATCTACGCGCTCGATATGGGCGCGCTGCTTGCCGGCACGCGCTATCGCGGCGACTTCGAGGAGCGTCTCAAGGCCGTGCTTTCCGAGCTCTAGGCACAGCCAGGATCGGTCCTGTTCATCGACGAGATCCATACCGTGATCGGTGCCGGCGCTACCTCGGGCGGCGCCATGGACGCCTCCAATCTGCTGAAGCCGGCTCTGGCAAGCGGCTCCATTCGCTGCATCGGCTCGACGACCTATAAGGAATACCGCAACTATTTCGAGAAGGATCGTGCGCTGGTCCGCCGTTTCCAGAAGATCGACGTCAACGAGCCGACGGTTGAGGATTCGGTGAAGATCCTGCGCGGCCTCAAACCCTATTACGAGCGCCACCACAAGGTGCGCTACACCGCGGACGCGATCCGTGCCGCCGTCGAGCTCTCGCATCGCTACATCAACGACCGCAAGCTGCCCGACAAGGCGATCGACGTGATCGACGAATCCGGCGCGGCGCAGATGCTGGTGCCGGAGAGCCGCCGCCGTAAGACGATCACCGCCAAGGAGGTCGAGGTGGTGATCGCCACGATGGCGCGCATTCCGCCGAAGAGCGTGTCGCGCGACGATATGGAGGTGCTGAAGAACCTCGAGCGCGATCTCAAGACGATGGTCTTCGGCCAGGACCAGGCGATCGAAGCGCTCGCCTCAGCGATCAAGCTCGCCCGCGCCGGGCTGCGCGAGGCGGAGAAGCCGATCGGCTCGTATCTCTTCTCCGGCCCGACCGGCGTCGGCAAGACCGAGGTGGCGCGCCAGCTCGCTCGAACGCTCGGCATCGAGATCACGCGCTTCGACATGTCCGAATATATGGAGCGCCATACCGTATCGCGCCTGATCGGCGCGCCGCCGGGCTATGTCGGCTTCGATCAGGGCGGGTTGCTGACCGATGCGATCGACCAGCATCCGCATTGCGTCCTGCTGCTCGACGAGATCGAGAAGGCGCATCCCGACCTCTTCAACATCCTGCTGCAGGTGATGGATCACGGCAAGCTGACCGATCACAACGGCAAGTCGGTCGATTTCCGCAATGTCATCCTCATCATGACGACCAATGCCGGCGCGGCCGATCTCGCGAAAGCGGCCATCGGCTTCGGCAGCGAGGTGCGGGTCGGCGACGACCATGAGGCGATCAATCGCATGTTCACGCCGGAATTCCGCAACCGGCTTGACGCCATCATCTCATTCAAGGCGCTGACGCCGGAAACCATCGGGCGTGTCGTCGACAAGTTCGTCCTTCAGCTCGAGGAGCAGCTCGCCGACCGCAACGTCACCATCGCGCTGAGCGCCGAGGCGCGCAAATGGCTCGCGGAGCGCGGCTACGATCCGCTGTTCGGGGCACGACCGCTCGGCCGTGTCATCCAGGAGCACATCAAGAAACCGCTTGCCGAGGAATTGCTCTTCGGTCGTCTCGCCAAGGGCGGCATCGTCCAGGTCACGCGAGTCGGCGACAAGCTCGACTTCGCCTTCCGCGAAGGCCCCGCAGCGCCAGTGCCGAAAGAGCCCGAGCTCGTCGAATAGCTCGGTCGATCGCTGCCGGGCGTGCGGCCCGGCGCGATCTCTCGCAGGCAACGCTTACGCTCTGATTCCGACGATGGAGAGCTGCGCCTCGCCGCGCAGTCCGTGGGCGGTTGTTCATGCCGAGCCGCGAAGCGCGTCAATCGCCGCTTGCCGTTCTCATCGTGGGGACGGCCGCAGAAAACAGCTTGGCAAAAGGACCGCAAGCGGATCGAATTCACCATGAGCTTTGCGCTCTCGGCAAGAGCCGCTTGCCGAAGCGGCACTTACCCCGAAGCATGCGAGCGTCCGTGCCGTCTGATCTCTTGAGCACCAAGCAGCGAACGATCGGCGCCCTGAAGGCGATCTTTGCGATTGCCGTGCTGGTTCCGATCGTGCTCTTCGCCGCCGCGGCTTGGCAGGATCGGCGGGTGCTCGTCGAGCAGGCCGAGCAACGCACGATCAAGACCGCGGCGATCCTGCAGCAGCAGGCGATGGCCACGGTGCAGATCTACGAGCTCATCTTCCGGGAGGTGCAAACCTACATGACCGCGACGCATGGCAATCCCGATTCCCGGGAGCTTTACGCCCTGTTGCGCAGTCTCGACGACAATGTCGGGCAGGTCGACGCAGTCTTCGTCCTCGACCGCGATGGCAAGGTGATAGGCCATAGCCGTTCGCCGCCGCCGCTATCGGTCGCCGCCAGCGATCGCGACTATTTCATCGCGCTGCGTGAGGGACGCGAGAAGAACTTCATCGGCGCGCCGGTCACCGGCCGGCTCAGCGGCGAGGAGCGGTTGAACATCTCGCATCGTCTCGATGACGTGAGTGGCAATTTCGCGGGTGCCGTCGTGGTCTCCATCGACGAGGCCTATTTCGCAGCCTTCCATCGCACGATTCGGGAATCGGCGAACGACGTCATGGCCTTGATGCGTGGCGACGGCCTCATCCTCGTGCGCAGCCCTCGGCTCAGCGCCGCAACGCAATCCTACGTCGTGCCGGAATTCCTCACCGCGATCGGGGCGGCGGATAGCGGCGTCTACCGCAACCGCTCGAGCCTCGATGGCGTCGATCGGACCTATGCCTTTCACAAGATCGGCATCTATCCGCTCTATGTTGCTTTCGGTTTCGAGATGGCGAGCCTCAACCGGAGCTGGTACGAGCATCTGTTGCTCTATGCCGCGATCACGGTCCCGGCCGTTCTGCTTCTGCTCGTCGCGGCCGGTATCGCGCTTCGCCGCGCCCAGCACGAGAATGCGATGCTCAGGCAGCTACGCGTCGAGATCGACCAACGCGCCGCGGCCGAAGCCAAACGCACAGAGGCTGAAATGGCCTTGCGGCAGGCGCAGAAGATGGAGGCGCTCGGTCAGCTGACCGGCGGCATCGCCCATGATTTCAACAATCTTCTCACGGTCGTGGCGGGCAATATCGACCTCGTCATCAGCCGCCTCGACGATCCCGAGATCGTGCGTCGTCTTGAGGCGAGCCTGCGTGCCACCGAGCGCGGCCAGCGGCTGACGCAGCAGCTCCTCACCTTCGCGCGACGTCGTCCGATGCGATCCGTATCGGTCAATCTGCGCCATCGCCTGCTGGAAACGGTGGAGCTGGTCGAGAGCACGATCAGCCGGGACATCCCGCTGGTCACCAGGCTGCAGCCGGATCTCTGGGATGTCGAAGTCGATGCCGAGCAGCTCGAAGTCGCGCTTCTCAACCTCATCGTCAACGCGCGCGATGCGATCACCGATAAGGGCGAGATCGCCATCACCGCTGCCAACGTGACGCTGCCGCTGCCCGACGACGACATTGACGGGTTGGCCGGCGATTTCGTCGCGCTGGGCGTTACCGATTCCGGGACGGGCATTCCCGCAGAGATTCTGCCGCGCGTCTTCGAGCCCTTTTTCACCACCAAGTCGGTCGGCAAGGGGTCGGGGTTGGGGCTTGCTCAAGTTTACGGCTTCGCCCGCGAATCGAAGGGGGCTGCGCGGATCGACAGCGCGCCCGGACGCGGCACTACCGTGACGCTCTATCTGCCGCGCGCCGTCGTTTCGGCCACGCTTCCCGCCAGTATGGCAGAGATACCGGCCGCGCCGGCCGCTGCCGGGCGGATCCTCGTCGTCGAGGACGATCCGGCGGTCGCCGATGTCACCGTCGGCTCGCTTCAGAAACTCGGCTACGCAACGGTTGCCGTCGACCGTGCGGGCAAGGCGATCGAGCTGCTCGGTGGCGGCGAGCGGTTCGATCTCGTCTTCAGCGATATCGTGATGCCGGAGATGAACGGGGTCGAGCTCGCCGATATGCTCGCCCGGCTATACGGCGAGGTCGCGGTCCTGTTGACGACGGGCGATACCAGCCTGCCGGGGAAAGCTGGTCATCCCAGCCGCACCATCCTGATCAAGCCCTATAGTCTCGATATGCTGAAGCAGGCGATCGACCGCTGTCTTGCCGCGCGGGCGGTACACTAGCGAAATCAAATGGATGTGTGGCGCCGACTCGGGACCGGGGATCAAGCGTCGGCGCCGCAACACTAGCGAATCGCCGTTCGCATCGCCTGAAGGCGGGCGCGATGCGCCTTCTGCTTCGCCCGGTTGCCGCAGACCTCCATCTCGCACCAGCGGCGTTGCTTGTTCTTGGTGGTGTCGAAGAACAGCCAGCCGCAATGGTCGCCGGTGCATTGCTTGATGCGCGAGACGTCGCTCTGCGCCAGCAGCGTTAGAGCGGAGAGCGCGATCGGCCCGAGGATTGCTTCGGTGAAGCCGTCGGCCGGGCGCCATGACCAGACGAAATTGCCGCGGAACGGGGTGAGCCTCGCCCGGGCGACGCAGGCGGCATGAATGCGGCCGAGCGCGTCGGTGTCGCTGGCCGCGGGCATCTCGCCATGCGCAATGGCGGTGCCGATGCGATAGATGACCTCGCGCAGCTGGCGGGCCCGTGCCAGCAGGTCGCGGCCGAGCGACGGCTTGCCGGCGATCATGCGTTCGATCGCGGCGCCGTCCTCCGGCGTCAGCACCTTGGCATGGCGCGACCAGGCGATGACGTGCTCGGGTGCCCGCAGATGATCCTGATACAGAGGGGTATCGCGACCCGACGCCGTATTGGTGAAATCGAAGGCGAGATCGCTGCCGACGAGCGGTAGGTTGGCAGCGCGCGACGGGGTCTCTTCGGGGTCGTCCATGATAGGCGGGCTCTCGTCAGCGTCGTGTCGTGGCGTCAGCGCTTGATTCCTAATCACGTGGCGACGCCACAACACATCAGTTTTGTTTTGCTCGTGCTCCGGCCCGCTGGTCGGGAAACAACCGACGGCGCCGGAACACGAGCGACACGATCATATCAGTTCGTGCCCGCGATTTGGTCGATCTCGCGGAAATGGTCGCCATCGACGACATTGACGAAGATGACTGCGGAGACATTGTCGCCCTTGGCATTCCATTCGACCGGTCGGGCATAGGCGATGCCTTGGAACTTCAAGCCCTTCATTGCGCCGAGGACCTCGGCACGGGTCGGCAGGGACTTCCTCGCCTGCGCCGTCTGCTCGATCGCCGCCATGACGAGGCGCGCAGAATCATAGGAATTGGCGGCATAGTTGTTGATTGCCCCGTATTTGGCTGTGTAGCGCGCGGCGAATTCGCTCGAGCCCGGCACCTTGCCGAGCGACGGCGCCGCCGACAGGATGCGCACGCCTTCGCCCGTGGTCGCCGCGTCGCCGGCGGGCACGATGAAGCCCTTGACGTCCCAGCAGCCGTCGCCGCAGGAGAACAGCGCGTTGATGCCGAGCTCACGCATCTGCTTGAGGATCAGCGCACCCTCGCGAATGCCGCCGAAGAATAGGAAGTCGAAATCCTTGGGCAGCCCGCTCAGCAAGGCATGGAAATCGGTATCGCCGACCTTGACCGCCTGGCGGGCGACGACCGTGCCGCCGGCGGATTCGAAGCCTTTCGCGAAGCTGTCGGCCAGCCCCTTGCCGTATTGCGTCTGGTCGTCGACGACGACGCCGCGCCGCTTGCCGTTGACGGTGTAGAGATAGTTGGCGAGACCGGGACCCTTGCGGTCGTCCCGATTGGTCAGCCGGAAGATCGTCGGCAGGCCGCGATCGGTGACGCCCGGGCTCGACGACATCGGCGTGATCATGACCAGGCCGCAGCTGCTATAGACGGTGGAGGCGGCGATGGTGACGCCGCTATTGACGTGGCCAACGACGCCGAGATCGAGGGGGTCGTCGCAGAAGTACTTGGCGACGGCTTCGCCCTTTTGGTTGTCGGCGGCATCGTCGATAGCGTCAGCAACGATCTTCGCGCCGAGAATGCCGCCCGCCGCGTTCTTTTCGGCGACGGCGAGGTCGACCGCCTGGCGCATCTCGATGCCGAACGTGGCGGAGCCTGTGGTCAGCGGACCGCCGATGCCGATATGGATCTCCTTGCCGGCGAGCTGCGCCCCGGCGGGACCGCCGGCGCAGATCGTCGCCAACGATAGAAAAGCGATGCGAGCCGAAATACCAACCACGTCAACCCTCCCAGCCTTGCTGCGACCCGATAGTGCGCGAAGGCTAGGAGTGGCGTTATAACTTGTCAAACGTTGAATGACGGTTACGCGCATTTGCTTGCCTGTTATCGACGTCGCAGATAGCTGCGATCAGCTTTAACCGCTTCCCGCAGCCCGGCCCGGCGCTCAACATCGTCAGCACGGAGGATAGGGCGACATGATGGACAATTGGCGTCACCACAGGACAACCGGTGTGGTCGAGGATTTAGACGGCAAACGGCGCTCGCCGGGGAGAGGCGGACAATGACCGGCTACCGCGCCCGCGTTGATGCCTTCTGTGCGCGTTTCGGCCTGCGCTTGCCGATTCTCCTCGCTCCGATGGCGGGGGCATGCCCACCGTCGCTCTCCGCCGCGGTTGCCAATGCCGGCGGTCTCGGGGCGTGCGGGGCGCTGACCCTGTCGCCGGCCGCGATCGCCGCCTGGATCGCCGAATTCCACGCGGCGAGCAATGGCGCCGTACAGCTCAACCTCTGGATTCCCGACCCGCCGTCGCCGCGCGACAAAGAGCACGAGGCGAGCGTTCGCGCCTTCCTCGGCGGCTGGGGGCCGGCGGTGGCGCCGGAGGCCGGCGATGCGGTGCCGCATGATTTCGCCGCGCAATGCGAGGCGTTGCTGGAGGCGGCGCCGCCGATCGTCTCTTCCATCATGGGGCTCTATCCGCCCGATATCGTCGCCCGCCTGAAGGCACG
>DATAQP010000424.1:0-1935 GCA_036264595.1 Allostellaceae bacterium | reverse complement strand
CGTAGCCGCGCATCAGGACCTCCTCCCGATAGCCGACCGCGGCAGCGAAGCTGCGCGCCGCGACGCTGGCGGCCGGCGCGAAGCCGGTCAGCCGGCTAAGCCCGCGCCCGTCCGCCCAGGACTCCAGCCCGGCGGCGAGCGCGCGCCCGATGCCGCGCCGACGAAATTCCGGCAACACGCCGAGGAAGACGAAGCCCATATGCGCCATGCGCGAGAACGGCTCGATCGCGACGGTGGCGTAGCCGACGATGCGCTCGGCACCGTCCTCGACGAGCGTCGCCGCCAGGAGGTGGTGCCGCTCATTCGCCACCGCCTCGGCGATCTCCTTGGCGAAACGCTCCGCCGGCGAGATCTCCGCCGTGGTCTTGAGGAGGAGCGGCGTGTCGCGCAGGAAGATCGTCTCCCAGTCCATCAGCGCGCGCCAATCCTCGGCGCGCAGCGTGCGGAGCGCGATCGGCGCCACGGAGGGGGGTGCCGATGGCGCCGCTTGCGGCGATAGCGTGGACGGGACCGCAGGCGGTATCTCGACCAGCAGCTTGCCCATGAGATGACAATCATAGGAGCGGCCGCTGCCGCGGAACGAATCGATCATCCGCCCCTCGATCGCGAAGCCCTGGCGATGATAGAGCGCGAGGGCGCGGCGGTTGCCCTCGGCGACCTGCAGCTCGATACGATGGGCGCTGCGCGCGCGCCCCCAGGCCTCGACGGCGTCGAGCAGCCTGCCGCCGATGCGCCGCCCGCGATACGCCGTACGCAGCCCGACATGGGCGATGTAGACGACGCCGCGATTGCGCGCGAACCAGCCGGTGAAGGCGCCGAGGAAGCCGATGATGTCGTTGCCGTCGAGGGCGACGAAATAGACCCCTGCCCCCTGCTCGTCGAGCTCGCGCAGATGGTCGCTTTCGCGCCCGGTCCACGGCAGCGCCTCGCCCGGCTCGCCGAGATACTCGGTCTCCTCGTCGATCCGCTTGATCGCCCGGCTGAGCGCCGACCCGTCCGCCGGCACGGCGACGCGAATTTGGACGCTGCTCTCATTCGGCTCAGGCATAGCTCGGATCCTTCCCCTCGACGTCCTCTTCCACGTCGAACTCGTCGTCGCGCCCGCGCTGCCGGCACCACATCGCATCGTAGAGACCGCCTTGCGCCAGCGGGAAAGATTCAAACTGACCCGCGAGCCGATACAGTGCAGGATGGGGACCAGGATGGCATCAGCATGCAAATCGAGATCATCTGCACCGGCGACGAGGTGCTCACCGGCAAGATCGTCAACAGCAATTTCTCCTATATCAGCCAGAAGCTCGAGGATTTCGGCCTCGCGGTGCGCTGGGGGACGACAGTCGGCGACGATCGCGAGACGCTGCTCGCGGCGTTCCGCCAGGCCGGCGAGCGCGCCGACGCCGTCATCGTCAATGGCGGGCTCGGCCCGACGGTCGACGATCTCTCGCAGGAGATCGCGGCCCAGGCGGCCGGCGTCGATCTCGTCCTCAACGAAACATGGCTGGCGCGGATGGAAGAGTATTTCCATCGCCGCAGCCGAGTGATGCCGCCCAACAATCGCAAGCAGGCGATGCTGCCGGCGACCGCCGAGGTGATCGACAACCCGATCGGCACGGCCTGCGGCTTCGCCGTCGATATCGGCAAGGCGCGTTTCTTCTTCACCCCCGGCGTGCCGCGCGAGCTCCGCCGCATGCTCGAGGAGCAGATCGTCCCTGCCCTCCTGAAGCGCAGCGGCGTTCAGACGGTGATCCATCTCAAGCGCTTTCATTCCTACGGCCTCGGCGAGAGCCACGCCGATGCGTTGCTCGCCGGCGTCGAGACTCTGGTGCCCGGCGGCGCCGTCAAGCTCGGCTTCCGCGCCCACTACCCGCAGCTCGAGACCAAGCTCGCGGTGCGCGGCGAGAACGAGGTCGACCTTGTGGCGCGGCTGGCGCCGGT
>DATAQP010000421.1:0-5494 GCA_036264595.1 Allostellaceae bacterium | reverse complement strand
TGCGCATGCCCGCCGCCTTCAGCCGGCGCAGCATGGCGGGCACTTCGGGAAAGGTCTCGAGAGCGAGATAGAGTGCCATCAGCCGGTCGCGCAGGCCGGGCTGGTCGATGCCGAGCGTCTCCAGCGCGTAATCGAGCCCATCGCCGGTGACTTGCCAGAAATCGGCGTGGTGGCCCTGGACGGCGCGCAGCCAGCTATATTGCAGCTGCTTGTCGCGCCACAGCGCCGTTAGCCGGTCGGTCTTGTCGCCGAGCGCGTCGGCGCAGCCCTTCGCCGCCGAGGCGAAGTCGAACAGCGTGCCATAGGCGTCGAAGACGCAGGCCCTGATCCCGGTGAGGGGGATGCCGGGGAGCGTCGCCATCTCTAGCCCTGCACCGAATAGCCGCCATCGACCGGGATCGCCGTGCCGGTGACGAAATCCGAGGCCGCGCTCGCCAGGAAGACGGCGATCCCGGCATGGTCCGCCGGCGTGCCCCAGCGCCCGGCAGGCGTGCGCGCGAGGACGCGCTCGTGCAGCCCGGCGACCTCGGCGCGCCCCTTGCGCGTCAGATCGGTGTCGATCCAGCCCGGCAGCACCGCGTTGACCTGGATGTTGTCCTTGGCCCAGGCGGTCGCCAGGCCGCGCGTCATCTGCACGATGCCGCCCTTGCTCGCGCCATAGGGGGTGGTGAAGGAGGCGCCGAAGATCGACATCATCGAGCCGATATTGATGATCTTGCCGCCGCCCACCTTGAGCATCTCGGGATAGGCCGCCTGGGCGCAGACGAAGGCGCTGGTGAGGTTGGTCGCGATGATCGTGTTCCACTCCTCGAGCGAATATTCCTGCGGCTGCTTGCGGATATTGGTGCCCGCGTTGTTGACGAGGATGTCGAGCCGGCCGAACCGCTTCACCGCCCCGGCGATGAGGGCGCGGCAGGATTCCGGCGCGGTCACGTCGACGGCGATGGCGGCCGCCTTGGCCCCGGAAGCGGTCAGCGTCTTGACGGCGGCTGCGCTCTTGGCCTCGTTTCGACCGGCAACGACGATCGAGGCACCTGCCTCGGCGAGGCCCTGTGCCATGCCGAAGCCGATGCCGCCATTGCCGCCGGTTACGATGGCGACGCGGCCGGCGAGGTCGAAGAGTGCCATCAAGTGATCTCCATTCCGTCCTATTTGCCCCGAGCCTAGGACGCGGCGGGACGTTTTGCCAGCGTCGCGCGGAAGGCGAGGGCGGTGACCAGGAGCATCGCGCCATCGATGACGAAGACCGGCGCGTAGCCGAATTCGTCGACCGCCCAGCCGCACGCTGCGACGCCGGCTGCCTGGCCGAGGAAGTAGCAGAAGGCGAAGAGCGAGATGGCGAGGCCGCGTGCCGTCGGCGCCATCTGCGTTGCATTGGTCTGCAGCGTGTTGTGCAGCATGTAGAAGCCGGCGCCGATCGCGGCGATTAGCGGGGCGACGCTCCACGGCGCCGGCGCCGCCGCGGCGAGGCCGAAGGCGATGGCGAGGGTGAGGCCGCCGGCGAGCGCCAGGCCGCGCTCGCCGAGCCGGGCGACGAGCGGCCGCACGGTCGAGGCGTAGATGAGCCCGCCGATGCCGAACGAGGCGAGCAGCGTCCCGACGGCGAGATAGCTCAGCACGAATTCGTGCCGGAGATAGGCGCCGAGATAGACGAAGCCGCCGAAGAAGAAGAATGCCTCGACGAAGGCGGTGGCGATGATGATGCGGACGCGGCCGATCTGCAGCAAAGCGAGATTGCGCGCGAGCAGGGCACCGCCGTCGCGGATGCGGTGCTGGGCGACGCGCGGCGAGCGGAGCTCGAGTACGAGGAGCGCGGTGATGACGAGATAGATAGCGCCGAGCACGAGGAAGACGCCGCGCCAGCCGAGCGTGTCGCCGAAGAGGCCGCCGAAGATCTGGCCGAAGATGACGCCGAGAATCTGGCCGGAAAGGAAGCGCGCGAGCACGGTCTGGCGCTGCTCATAGGCGACGACGTCGCCGAGATAGGCCATGGCGAGCGGAATGATGGCGCCCGCCGTGGCGCCGCTCAGAAGGCGCATCACGCCGAGCATGGCAAGGCTGCTCGCCAGGGCGCCCGAGGCGGCGGTCAGGCCGGAGAGGAAGGTCGCAACGGCGATGACGGTGTATTTGCCGAAGCGATCGCCGAGCGCGCCGACGAAGATCTGGCAGAGCCCGTAGGACACTGCGAAGGCGGTGGCGATCACCGAGGCGCCGCCGGCGGTGGTGACGAACTCGCCGGCGATCTGCGGCAGCAGCGGATCGGCGACGCGCAGCGTTGCCGCCGAGGCGAAGGCGGCGGCGCTCAGCAGGACGATCGGGCGGATGGAGGGCGTTTCGGGCACGAATAACTTGGTGTGGCAGAGTTCGAAAAGGTTATAGCGTCTCGGATCGGCGAGGTGCGTCCTTCGAGACGGCGCTCCGCGCCTCCTCAGGATGAGGAGGAATTGGACCTGCCCTTGAAGATGTACCTCATCCTGAGGAGCGCCGTCAGGCGCGTCTCGAAGGACGCAGGATGGATATGCAGCAATGGCGGTTTCGCCGCGCGACGCAGTAAGCGCTAGGCCGGGATGACGCCTCAGATCGCCTCGATCAGGCCGCCGGCATCGGCGACTGCGGCGAGATGGTGATCGGCGTCGCCGAACAGCGTGTCGATCATGGTGACGCGCTTGAAATAGTGGCCGACCTTGTACTCGTCGGTCATGCCGATGCCGCCATGGAGCTGGATTGCCTGCTGACCGACATAGCGTCCCGAGCGGCCGCACTGCACCTTGGCGGCCGCGATCGTCCGGCGGCGCTCGGCTGCGTCGGGCGCCTCGGCCATCATTGCCGCCAGCATGGCCATGCTGCGCGCCTGCTCGAGTGCCACCAGCATGTCGACGGCGCGGTGCTGGAGCGCCTGGAAGGCGCCGATGGCGACGCCGAACTGCTTGCGCGTCTTCAAGTATTCGATGGTGAGCTCGTGCATGACGCTCATCGCCCCGACCGCCTCGGCGACGAGCGCGGCGATGGCGAGATCGACGGCGCGCTCGATCAGTGGCAGCGCGTGGTCCCTCGGGCCGAGCAACGCGTCGGGCCCGATCTTGACGTCGCCCAAGGTGATCTCGGCGGCGCGCAGCCCGTCGACGGTCTTATAGCCCCGCACGCTCACCCCGTCGGCTGTCGGGTCGACGAGGAAAAGGCTGATTCCCTCGCGCTCGCGCGGGCTGCCGGCGGTACGCGCCGAGACGATGAGCCGGTCGGCGCCCTCGCCATGCAGCACGACGCCCTTGTGGCCGGAAAGGACGAAGCCGCCGCCCGGCGATGGCTTGGCGGCGACGGCGACATCGGCGACATCGTAGCGCGACTGGCGCTCGGTATGGGCGAAGGCGAGGCGCAACGTGCCGCCGGCGATCGCCGGCACCATCTCCTCGCGCTGCGCGTCGCTGCCGGCGAAGCGCAAGAGGCCGCCGCCGAGCACCACGGTGGCGAGATAGGGTTCGAGCACGAGGCCGCGGCCGAACGCCTCCATGACGATCATCGTCTCGACCGGCGTGCCGCCGATACCGCCTTGCGCCTCGGCGAAGGGCAAAGCGAGCAGGCCGAGCTCGGCGAATTGCGCCCAGCGCGCCTCACTATAGCCGAGCGGCTCCCTGGCATAGTCCTTGCGCTGCTCGAAGCTGTATTCCTTCTCGATCAGCCCGGTAACCTGATCCTTGAGCAGGCGCTGCTCGTCGCTGAGGTCGAAATCCATCCGCCTAGTCCCCGCCGTCTTTTCGAGAGCGCCGAAACTGCGTTTTCGTTAGGTCACCGGCTCTACCAGAGGCGCGATGCGCCGAGTTGATCGAACGCGATTTCACCCGCTACTCCCACCCTCGCAGCTCGTCTTCCGGCAACGGTTCGAAGAAGCTGGCGTCGACTTTCGCCTCGCCGCGCATCGCACCGAATTGTCGCTTCGCCTTCGGGCGATCGATCGGGACAAGCCGTGCGACCGGCGACTTGTCGCGAGCAATGATGATCTCCTCCCCCGCCTCGACGCGCGCAATTAGCTGCGAGAGAGTGGTCTTGGCGACGTGGATCGTAACGACGTCATTCATCGGAACCTCTATTAGCTAACATGTTAGCTAATATCGCGGCGGCTCGTCACCGTCCCCTCACAGCCCCAATATCGCCTTCGAGATGATGTTCTTCTGGATCTCGTTCGAGCCGCCATAGATCGAGATCTTGCGCCAGTTGAAATAGGTCGGCGCCAGCGGTCCGGCATAGTCGGGGCCGATCGGCGGCTCGTTGCTGCCTTCGATATCGGGCTGGAAGGGCAGCGCATAGGGGCCGATGACCTCCATCAGGAGCTCCGAGATCGCCTGCTGGATCTCCGAGCCCTTGAGCTTGAGGATCGAGGAGGCGGGGTCGGGCTTCTTCGAGGCGCCGCGTGTGCGCTCGGCCGAGACGACGCGCAGCTGCGTCATCTCGAGCGCCTTCAATTCGATCTCGACAGCGGCAATCTTCTCGCGGAAGCGGCGATCATCGATCATCCGCCGTCCGCCAGCCGGCTCGAGCGCAGCGAGCTCCTTGAGGCGGCGGACGCGCTGCTTCGAGACGCCGACCCGGGCGATGCCGCTGCGCTCGTTGCCGAGCAGGAACTTGGCGTAGTCCCAGCCCTTGCCCTCCTCGCCGATGCAGTTCTCGACCGGCACCTTGACGTCGTCGAAGAACACCTCGTTGACCTCGGCGCCGCCGTCGATGGTGACGATCGGGCGCACGGTGATGCCCGGGCTCTTCATGTCGATGAGCAGGAACGAGATGCCTTCCTGCTTCTTGACCGTCGGGTCGGTGCGCACCAAGCAGAAGATCATGTCGGCATGCTGCGCCAGGGTCGTCCAGGTCTTCTGGCCGTTGACGACATAATGGTCGCCGACCCGCTCCGCCTTGGTCTTGAGCGAGGCGAGGTCGGAGCCCGCGCCGGGCTCGGAGAAGCCCTGGCACCACCAATCGTCGATGTTGCGGATGCGCGGCAGATAACGCTGCTTCTGCGCCTCGCTGCCGAAGGCGATGATGACCGGACCGACCATGCTGACGCCGAAGGCGAGCGGCTGCGGCGCCGGCGCCTGCTGCATCTCCTCGTCGTAGATATAGCGCTGGACCGACGTCCAGCCGGTGCCGCCCCATTCGACCGGCCAGCCCGGTACCGCCCAACCCTTCTGGTTGAGGATGCGCTGCCAGGCGACGATGTCGTCCTTGGCGAGATGGCGGCCGTCGATCATCTTTTCGCGGATGCTCGCCGGCAGCGCGCTGCGGAAGAACGCGCGCACCTCGTCGCGAAAGTCGATCTCTTCCGGGGTGAAGCGGAGATCCATGGTCGCGATCCTCCCTGGCCTAATCGCCGATTGCCGGCAATCTTAGCCGTGCCGGTGCTGCGACGCGAGGGCTGCAGAAATCGCGCGATTGCTATGGAGGCGGAACGGTCGCGCTAGACCCGTACGTTCTTCAGGCTGGCGCTGATCTCATCGAGGACCGTCTG
>DATAQP010000399.1:0-4311 GCA_036264595.1 Allostellaceae bacterium | reverse complement strand
GCCGTCGCCACGATTCTCTTCGTCGGCGGCTGGTTCGTCGTCGAGGGCCGCACCGAGGTCGGCACGGTGGTCGCCTTCATCTCTGGGCTCGACCGCGTCAACGACCCATGGGGCGACCTCGTCAACTACTTCCGCGAGATGTCGAGCGCCGGGGTGAAGTACCGCCTGGTGGCAAAAGCGCTCGGCGGCGGCGATCCCGGGATTCTGTCGGACAAGGCGGCGTGAGCGGCAGCCTCGCCCTCACGCAGATCCCCTCACCCTGCCAGGCGCCTCAATCCTAGTCGTTGTCCGATTTCTCGAGGTTCAGAATCGGGAATGACGAGGGGCTCATGAAACAGGCTCGCCAGCGTGAAATCGCAACGATAAGCGGTCTATCTCGCCGAGATGAGACTCGGGCGGAAAGGTGGGCGGATTGACAACAATGATGCGATCGAGCGTCACCAACGGCGCACGCGACAGCTCTACCCCCAGATGTTCGATGGTGACCTTACGCCCGAGCGACGCGGAGAGTCGTGCCTCGACCAACGGTCGGAACCAGTTCCAGTCGAACAGCAGCGCCGCGACGACGACGATCGCGACGCCGGCGAGCGCGATGGTCCAGCCGAGATGGCGGCGGGCAAAAGAGGGGCCGCGCGTATGGATTGCCATCTAGCTCCGCCCTTGCGGGCGGGCCGGCGAACTCGCCGTCATGGGGAATAGCCGGAAATGGCGGTCATCCGGCGAGCGCCATCATCACGGAGGCGCCGAAGAATATGACCGCGATGCCGCCGAACAGCGCGATCGATAAATCCCATAAGTCCATGGCAACCTCCCGGCAAGACGGCATCGGGACCGAGACATTCGGATGCCGCCGGACGCATCAGAGCGGAAAATTCTCGCGATAGAGATTGCGCTCACGGGCGAGCTCTTCCGCTGAGAATGGCTTGGCCCGCTCGTCGAATCCGGTCCAACCCTCCTCGCGATAGAGCTTCTCCCGTTCCAGCGGATCGACGGCGCGGTGGCGGCGCAGAATCGCCTCTGCGGTCGACGCCAGATGGCCGTCATCGACACACGCCGTGACCAGCGTACCGCCGCGACGCACCCCTTCGGCATAGAGATGCGCATACTCCTTGCTGACGCCGGCCCCGGTCAGCGAACCCAGCAGGCCGCCGGCTGCGGCCCCGGCAGCAGCGCCCGCCGCCGTCGCCACCAGCCAACCAGCGGCGACGACCGGCCCGATGCCGGGAATAGCGAGCATGCCGAGACCGGCGAGGAGACCGGCGCCGCCGCCGAGCACCGTGCCGATCGACGCGCCTGTGCCGGCGCCGCTGCGGTGCCGGGCACGGCCGTCATCCGCGAGGGCATACCGCTCATCGGCATTGTTCACCACCAGGGCGAGATCGCGCTCGGAGACGCCGGCAGCTTCGAGGTCGCGGATGGCCCCCGCGGCATCCTCAAAGGAATCGAATAGTCCGGTCACTGTGCGGCTGGTCATGGCGCTTCACTCCTATCGAGGCCGATCGTGCGGATCACTGCGAGACGATGTTGCCCTGATAGTCGAGGGTGACGCCGACCGTTCGGCCGTTCTTCGTCGCCGTGCCGCGCCAGATCGACTGCGCATCTTTCTGCAGGCCGCTCACGTTGCTGTACCCATGCGCCTCGAGCCGGCTGCGAGCCTCCGCCTCCGTGAAGCTGTTGGCGCCGGCAACCGGCGCCGCGGCCGTTTTGGAATCGGCATTGCTGGTCGATACCGCAGGCGGCATCGTCGAATTCGAAGGGGCTCTCGTCGAGGGCGGCGCCAGCGCCGACGGGCCGGTGATTGGCCGCGGCGGCGCCGTCGCGGCCGCCGGCGGCGGAGCAGTCGCAACGGCAGGCGGGCTACCCGCATCGGGAGCGGTCTGCGCGACCGCCAGAGCGGTGCCTACCACGCTAAGAGTAAGCGCGATTGCCACGATCCTGATCATCGAAGCGCGCTCCTCGGACGTAAACAGGGGGCCTAAACCGGGAGAAACGGCGCTCGGCGCCGGGGCGTTTCGCCCGCCAGCGCCGACGCGCCTATCATCTCGACGATTTACCAGCGGCCCTTGGTGGCCCGTTCGGCATCGCGAGCGGCGTCTTCCGCTGCATCCTCGACACTGCCGACGGCGTTCTGCACCTGGCCTTCGGTCTTCTTGAGCTTGCCCTCGACTTCCATCTTCTTGTCGCCGAGAACTTTGCCTGTCTTCTCCTTGGCCGCGCCGGTAGCTTCCTTGGCTGCGCCGGCAATCCGATCCTTGTTCATGATCCACTCCTTGGTGAGGAAATTGCGGACTGCAGATCGAACGTCGCTTTACGCGAAGATGTTCCGCCCGATCTCGACAATACGGCGGCGCCGCAACGGCCGTTTGCGCTCGCCGCTTGCTTCCCCTGCCGTGCGAGGCCAGCTGTTACAATTTTTCACAGGATTGCCCGTGGCCGCGCCAACTTCGGCGCACATGCTCGGTCCTCGTTTTCCCGGTAGCGTTGAGCAGAGAGAGCGCAACGGAGCGATGATCGGCCCGTACTCATGGCACCGCAGGCTTGGCCTCCTCTGCGCCTCCACGCTCGCCATCGCCGCATGCGCTGACGATGCCGCTCGCCACGACACCGCTAGCAAGCGGTGGCCACGAAATCGTCCGCGTCCTCGGCAGCACGCCCGACGATAAGCTACCGCTCTACTACATCGCGCTGCTTTCAGCGATCCGCAATGCCGAGCAGCGCATCTGGGTGAGCGCCGCCTATTTCGGCCCGACGCATGAGGAGCTCGAGGATCTGCGCAAGGCGGCGCGACGCGGCGTCGATGTGCGCCTTGTCCTGCCCAGCCACAGCGATTGCGCCAAGGCTCTGGCCGCCGGCCGGTCGCATTATTCCGATCTCCTCGACGCCGGCGTGAAGATCTTCGAAGCGCGCGACGTCATCCTGCATGCCAAGTCGGTGACGATCGACGGCGTGTGGTCCTCCATCGGTTCATCGAACTTCGATCGGCGCAGCGTGCTCTTCAACGACGAGGTCGATGTCATCGTTCTCGGCGGCACGAGCGGCACGCGGATGGAGGCGATATTCGACGACGATTCAAGCAGGCCGACCGCATCGATCCGCAGGCATGGCGCGAGCGGCCGATGTCGGAACGGTTCGACGAGATCGTGGCGCGCCTGCTCTGGGAGTACTGGCTCTAGGCGCGCCGGCTCACCGGCGGAGCGCGTTCAGCGCGGCAGCAAACGGCTGCCGAGAAAGCCGAGCGCGAAGGCGATGAGCAGGCTGACCATCGGCTGCTCCTCGACCTGCCGGCTGATCATCTTCGCCGAATTGGCGCCCTCGGTGGCCAACCGCCCGTAGATGTCATGCGCCTCGTCGCTGAGCTGCGAGGCCGCGCCAGCGGCGCCGGATACCGCGCCGCTCTTCACATGGGCGACGAGCGCGGCGAGATCGCGCTTGAGGGCGGCGATATCGTCGGTGATCGCTTCGAGATCGGTCTTGGCTCTTGCGGACTCGGCCATGCGGTTCTCCTGTGATCGGATGGTTGGCGGGAAGGGGCTGCCTCCTACAGATGATTGCCGGGAACAAAGGTCAGCTCCTCGAGCGCGGTCGGCGAATGAAGCTCGACGACGGTTCCGGCCTTGTGGACGTCGTGGCAGACCTCCTTGCCGTCGAAATCGACCTGCCACGTCGTGCAGAAGAAGCCGTCGCCGGTGATCCGCCAGGTCCCCTTGTCGGTGCGCTGATAGATCCGCGAGGCGAGCGTGCCGTCCGGCGCGACATACATGCTATAGAGCGCGGTCGTCGCCGTGCGCGGGCCGGTGCCGGTATTGCCGACCATCTCGGCGGCGATCTCAGGCGCGCTGAGGCGTGGACCGAGCTGAAATGTCGGCTGCGGGCCGAGCGGCGCTGGCGGCGTGCAGGCCGTCAGCGCGAGGCCGGCGAGAAGCAGGATGCGCGTCTTCATTGTTCTTCTTTCCCCGAATGTTTCGACAAATGACTGCTTCTGCAGTCAACCGTGCTTGGTCGAGGCGGCCGGATGCTCGGTTTCGGCGTCGGCGCCGAGAGCGGCGATGGCTTGGCGCACGCGGTTCAGCATGCTTTCCTCGCCGCCCGTCATGCCTTCGTCCTCGGCGACGGCGAGGTCCCGCGCGCCGCGCTCCCACTCGGTGAGGAGGCGAATCTTCGCGCTGCGCAGCAAATCAGGATGGTGAACGATGTCGCTCGGCTGAGTGAAGGTGCCGGCCGGGTCGAGCAGCGCCTTCTCGAGATCGATCTTGGCCGCCGTCTTGCTCATGGCTTCTCTCCCGCACTAGCGAACTCTCGCGGTTTAGAAAC
>DATAQP010000172.1:0-27724 GCA_036264595.1 Allostellaceae bacterium | reverse complement strand
CGCCGCAACGTCCTTGCCATCGACCTGCCCGGTCGCGGGCGCAGCGCCGGGCCCGGCCTTGCCAGCATCGAGGCGCTGGCGGGCTGCGTCCTCGCCGCGCTCGATGCGGTCGGCGCCAGGCGAGCGTCGCTCGTCGGGCATTCGATGGGTGCGCTCGCCGCGCTGGCGGCGGCGGGGCGGGCGCCCGATCGCATCGCCACCCTGGCGCTGCTCGGCGTCGCGCCGCTGATGCCGGTGCATCCCGATCTTCTCGCCGAGGCGGCGAGCGGGGCGCACAACGCCGTCGATCTCATGGTCACCTGGGCGGTCGGGCGGCAGGCCCAGCTCGGCGCCAACGCGGCGCCCGGGCTCTGGCTCACGGGCGCCGCCTTGCGCCTGCTGGAGCGCGCCGATGCCGCGGTGCTGGCGAGGGATCTTGCCGCCTGCGACGCCTATCGCGGCGCCGCCGAGGCGGCCGCGGCGGTGAGCTGTCCGACCTTGCTGCTGCTCGGCGCCGACGACCGCATGACGCCGCCCGGCAAGGCGGTCGCCTTCGCCCGCGCCTTCCGCGACGGGCGCAGCGTCGTGCTGCAAGGCAGCGGCCACATGATGATGCTGGAAGATCCCGCGGCGACGCTCGCCGCGCTGAAGGAGGTGATGTGATGGCGGGCGAGGGGGCCGACGAGATCCGCGCGAATTACCGGCATTTTCTCGCCATCCCGACGCGCTGGGCCGACAACGACGTCTATGGCCACGTCAACAACGTCGTCTATTACGAATATTTCGACACGCTGGTGAACCGCTTCTACATCGACGAGGGCGGGCTCGACATCCATGCCGCGCCGGTGATCGGTCTCGTCGTCGAGACGCTGTGCCGCTACCACCAGCCGCTCGCCTATCCCGATACGATCGATGCCGGGATGCGCATCGCCCGGCTCGGCACGTCGAGCGTGCGCTACGAGATCGGGCTCTTTCGCCAGGGCGACGAGGCAGCGGCGGCGACCGGGCATTTCATCCATGTCTTCGTCGACCGCGCCAGCCGCAAGCCGACGCCGATCCCGCCGCGAATCCGGGCGGCGCTCGAGCGCCTGGCGGCCGACAAGAAAGAACCCTCTCCCGCTTGCTCTCGGCGTGGCTTAGCCACGCCTGCCGCGACAGCGGGAGAGGGCAGGGTGAGGGTTCGTGATCACAAACCCGAGCCGCTGGTATTCTCGCCGTCCAGCCCTCACCCCGACCCTCTCCCGCATGCGGGAGAGGGGGAATGAGGCGTGCGATGCCGAAGCTTGCTTAGGCCGCCTTCTGGTCGATCGTCTGCGGCTGCGAGCCGGCGGTGATCTTGATCGTCCGCGGCTTCATCGCCTCGGGGATCTCGCGCACGAGCTCGACATGCAGCATGCCGTTGTCGAAGCTGGCGCCGACCACCTTGATCGTGTCGGCGAGCTGGAAGCGGCGCTCGAAGGCGCGGCGGGCGATGCCGCGGTGGAGGTAGCGCGAGGTGTCGGCCTCGAGCTGCGCCTTGCCGCTGATGAGAAGGCCGTTCTCCTGCACCTGAACGTCGAGATCGCTCGGCGCGAAGCCCGCCACTGCCATGCTCAGGCGGTAGGAATCATCGCCGGTCTTCTCGATGTTGTAGGGCGGGTAGGTGCTCGCGCCGTCAGCGCGCGTTGCGCCGTCGACCAGCCGCGACAGGCGGTCGAAGCCGATGGTGGAGCGGAACAGGGGCGAGAAATCGAGAGTCGTCATTTACCATATCCTCCAATGAGCAACATGGACCACGGTGCCTGCCGGAATGGCCTTGCACCTGCCGAAATGCCGGACCCGCGAGGGGCGTCCGACGCCAGGGACATAAGCACTCGGCGCAGGCGTTCAAGAGGAGCGACCGCCCGTTGCGTCGTACTACCGTTGATCCCTCGGCTGGCCCGTTCAGGGGCTGGAAAACGTTAACGGGATCGCGCGATACTGCGCTCCGTAAGGGAGAGTGTCCTTGTCTATCAGCGCACAGCCGACGGCGTTCTTCGCCAAGACCTACGATGAGACGCTGGGGTTGCTGGTCGAGGTCCGCGACTATGTCGCCGAGGGCGAGCAGCGCGACCGCGCCGCCCTGGCGCCGGTTGTCGGCGCCAAGCTGAGCTGCGAGGCGCTGCGCGTCACCGCCCGGCTGACCCAGGTGATGGCCTGGCTGCTTGCCCAGAAGGCCATTCAAGCTGGCGAGCTGAGCACCGCGGAGGTCGTCGAGCGCAACGACCGCCTGACCGATATCGCCGTCTGCATGGACGAGGAGCCGGAGGACGAAATCGTCGGCCTGCCGGCGCGTTTCCGCGAGCTGCTCGAGCGCAGCCACCGGCTCTATATCCGCGTCGCCCGGCTCGACGAGATGATCCGCCGCCAGCTGCACTGAGCGGCAAACAAAAAAGCCGCCTCGCGGCGGCTTTTCCGGGGTCCGGTGCGCTTACTTCTTGAGGGCGAAACCCTGGAAGCGCTTGTTGAACCGGGCGAGCTGGCCGCCGCTGTCGTTGAGGCGCTGCTGGCCGCCGGTCCACGCCGGGTGCGACTTCGAATCGATATCGAGGCGCAGCGTGTCCCCCGGCTTGCCGTAGGTCGAACGCGTCTGGTACGAGGTCCCATCGGTCATCACGACGGTGATCTCATGGTAATCAGGGTGAATGCCGTCCTTCATCGCCGCAAACTCCAGTGAATAGCGGCGGGTTATAGCCATATGCGCCGGCCGGCGCAACCTCTCAGCGGTCGGTCAGCTTGATCTCGATGCGGCGGTTGCGGCGATAGGCGACCTCGTCGTTGCGCGGATCGAGCGGCTGGAACTCGCCGAAACCCGCGGCGGCCAGCCGTTCCGCCGGCACGCCCTGCTCGACGAGGTACTTGACGACCGAGATGGCGCGGGCGGTCGACAGCTCCCAATTCGAGGGAAATTGCGTCGTCGTGATCGGTCGCCGGTCGGTATGCCCGTCGATCCGCAGCACCCAGTTGAGATCGTTGGGAATCTTGGGCACGAGCTCGCGTATCGCCGCGGCCACCGGCTTGAGCTGGGCCTTGGCGTCGTCGCCGAGATCGGCGCTCGCCTGCGAGAACAGCACCTCGGACTGAAAGACGAAGCGGTCGCCGACGACGCGGATATCGGGCCGGTCGCCGAGCACCTCGCGCAGCCGGCCGAAGAACTCGGAGCGGAAGCGGGCGAGCTCTTCCACCTTGCTGGCGAGGGCGAGATTGAGGCGGCGGCCGAGATCGGCAATTTGGACCTGCTGGTCCTTGCTCTGGTTTTCGGTCAGCTGGAGCGCCGCCGAGACGCGCTGCAGCTGCTCGCGCAGTGCGGCGATCTGCTGGTTGAGCAGATCGACGCGGTCTTGCGCCTCCTTGGTGAGCTTCTGCTGGCCGGCGAGCGCCTCGTTCGCCTGCTGGCCCTGCGCGGCGAGCTCACCGAGACGAATGTCGCGCTTGTCGATCTCCTTCTGGGCGATGGCCGTGCGCTCCTGATCGCTCGAAAGCTTGGCCTCGAGCTCCTTCGAGCGATCACGGGCGGCGGTGAGATCGCTCTGCGATTTCTGCTGCGCGGCGGCAAGGTCGGCGACCTTGCTTTCGAGGTCCGTGCGCACCTGGCGCAGTGCCTCGATGTCGCGTCGCAGGCTCTCGAGCTCGCGCAGCTGCAGCTCGACTTTCTCCTTGTCGGCGGACACTGCCTGGTTGGCGTCGGCGAGCTGCGCGTTGAGGCGGTCGGCGCGCGCCGTCTCGTCCTGTGCCCGCGCCGCCAGCTCGGCGACCCGCGTCGTCAGTGCGTCCTTCGCCGCGCTCGAATTCTGTAGTTCGGTGGAGAGCTGGGCGACGTTGAGGCGCAGATCGTCGTTGCTGCGTTTCTCGAGATTGAGCAGGTCGGTGAGCTCGTTGATCTGCTGGGTCAGACGCTGCAACGCCTGATCGCGGCCCGACAAGGCGTCGGTGGTCAGGAACTGCGCCACCGTGAAGATGAGCAGCAGGAAGATGATCGCGATGACGAGCTGGCCGAGCGCGTCGACGAAAGCCGGCCAGATATTGACCTCGGTGCGACGGGAGCGGCGGGCGATGGACATGCGCTTACGATGCCCGGTCGGCCTCTTCGGCGAGGGCGGCGATCGTGCGGGCGAGCAGGCGGATCTCGCTGCGCACCTCCTGGATCGTCTGGGCCCGCCCTTGCGAAAGATCCTCGGCGAGGCGCGCGAGATACATCTCGATGTTGCGCATATGGCCGCGCAGCGCTTCGTCCTGGCCACGCGACGCGGCGCTGTCGGCGAGCCGGGTCAGCACCGGCTTCAGCTCCATCTGATTCTCGGCCAGGCGGAGCAGCAGGTTCTGCTCGGTCTTCATCTGATCGCCGAGCATGGCCAGCTTCTCGGTCAGCGTGATGATGCTGGCATTGGCGGCGATGCGGCTCTCCTCGCCGCGTCCGGTGATGCGCTGCAGATTCTCCAGGCTGTCGGCGGTCTGCTCGAGCAGCGCCTGGATATAGGCCGGCACCGAAGCGTCGCCCGCATCCGACAGCGGACCGCCGCCCGACAGTCGCGTATAGCTCGACAGCCATTCCTCGAGATCGTTGTAGAAGCGGTTCTGCGCCTGGCCCGCCTGGAGATCGAGGAAGCCGAGCACCAGCGAGCCGGCGAGGCCGAAAAGCGAGGCGCTGAAGGCGGTGCCCATGCCGGCGATCGGCGCCTGGAGGCCGTTCTTCAGGTCGTTGAAGGCACGCCCGACATCGCCGGCGCCGATCGACAGCGTGCCGATGACGCCACCCACCGAGCGCAGCGTCTCAAGCAGGCCGTAGAACGTTCCGAGCAGACCGAGGAAGACCAGGAGGCCGATGAAATAGCGCGAGATCTCACGCGATTCATCGAGCCGTGTGGCGATGCCGTCGAGCAGCGTGCGCAGCGAGACGGCCGACAGGCTGACGCGGCCGCCTTTGCGCTCGCCGAACATCGTCGCCATCGGCGACAGCAGGCGCGTCGCGCTGGCAGTGGTCACCCCAGCACCCTGGTTGCGCCGATAGTTCTCGATCCAGGCGACTTCGGGATTGAGCAGCATCACCTCGCGAAAGATGTAAACGATGCCGACCAGCATGGCGCCCATGATGATGCCGTTGAGCGCCGGATTGCCCATGAACGCGCTGTAGAGCGCCGGTGCGATGACCGCGCAAACGACGATGACTGCGACCAGGAACAGGATCATGCGGTTGAGGAAACGTCGTGGTCGGGTCAAGACAGCATTCCTAGGATTGAGGGCATCTCCATTTCGATTATAACCCGATCTATGACCAAATGACGCGGAACAAGCACGGCTTAGCGCTGTGTGACGACGAGATCGATCCGATCGGGTGAGGCGCCGGGCTCTGATTTATTGCCCAGCGGCCGCACATCGATCTGCTTGATCTCGACGCCGTGGTCGACGAGGTAGCTGCGTGCCGCAAGTGCCCGCGAGAGCGACAGGCGCCGCGCCTGGCTCGCATCGCCGCCGCTGCCGCTCGCATAGGCGACGAGCTGAACGTAGAGCCGGCCATCCGCACCTAAGCGCGCGGCGAGGCGGTCGAGTTCCTGCTTGGCGTCGTCGGCAAGATTCGCCTCGTCCGGCTGAAAGAGAATGCGCTCGGCGACCGGGGGCGTCGTCGCCTGGGCGGCGGCGGGAACGCTTTGCGGTTCGGCCGCGGTAGCCGGCGTCGTCGGTGCCGAGGGGATCGTAGTTGCCGACGGCGGCAGCGACGCCTGCTTCGCCGGGGCAGCTTGCGGCGTCGTCGCGGGCGGTGGTGGGTTGGCGGCGGCGGAAGGCTGGCTGTTGGCCTGAATGGGCGCCGATTTGGCGCCGGCCGAGGGAGCCGGTCGCTGCTGAGCAGGGGGGACAGGCAGGTGCAGCCGGAGGCGGCTGCCCGGCTGTGCCTTCGAATCGATCGGACCGAGTGCGTCGAGGACATCCTGATCGACGGTCACGGCGGAGCGTTGCGCCAGTGCTGGCGTGCCGGCGAGGCCAACCCCGGCCAAGGTCAGCAGCGCAACAATACGCAGGTGCTGCCAGCCGATCGCAAGGCGGGGCCGGAAAGACGCCACAACATCGTCCCGGAGCATCCGGCACGGGCGCCGCCGCCGCGTCGTCAGGCTCCTCATCGCCGTCGTACCCCGTTGGAAATCAGTCGCGCGACAGGTCGGCGCGCGACGGCAAAAATACCGCATCCCGGTCATGCGCCACAATCATTTGCTCGCTATTCGGAGGGTGCGGGCAGCATTGCGGTCGCAAGCGTCAACCTCAGCCCTGCATCCGTTGGCGCCGCATCGCGTCCTTGACGAGAGCGGCAAGCGGCAGGTGCAGATGATCGTTAGCGGCGATGACGTCGCCCGAGCCGAGCATATCGTGACCGCCGGCGAGATCGCTGACATAGCCGCCGGCTTCGCGAATGAGCAGAATGCCGGCGGCGACGTCCCAGGCGGAGAGGCCGAACTCCCAGAAGCCGTCGTAACGTCCCGCCGCGACATAAGCGAGATCGAGCGCGGCAGCGCCTTGCCGGCGCACGCCCGCCGTGGCGCCCATCACCGCGGCGAGGGCGGCGAGATAGGAGGGGTGATCGCCGTGGCCGCGAAACGGAATACCGGTGCCGATCACCGCATCGCCGAGGCTGCGTCGCGCCGAGACGCGCAGCCGATGCTCGTTGACATAGGCGCCGGCGCCCTTCTCGGCCCAGAACATCTCGTCGCGCGTCGGGTCGTAGACAACGCCGGCGACGATCTCGCCATCGCGTTCGAGCGCGATCGAGATGGCGAAATGAGGGATGCCGTGCAGGAAGTTGGTCGTCCCGTCGAGCGGATCGACGATCCAGCGGTGGCGCGCATCACTGCCCGGGCTCTCGCCCGATTCTTCCATCAGGAATCCATAGCCCGGCCGCCCCTTGGACAGCTCGGCGCGCAACAGCTTCTCGGCCTTGAGATCGGCGTTGGAGACGAAATCAGCCGGCCCCTTCATCGAGACCTGGAGCTGCTCGACCTCGCCGAAATCGCGCTTGAGGCCGCGTGACGCCTTGAGCGCGGCGGCCGTCATGACATTGATCGTCGCGGAGCGAACGGCCATTGATTGGGTTCTACTCGGTAAGGCGGCGCGTCCGGCGCGCCGCGCTAGTCTTTAGCACGTTCGATGTAGCTGCCGTCGCTGGTATTGATGACAATGCGCGTGCCGGCGCCGATATGCGGCGGGATCATCACGCGGCGGCCGTTCTCGAGCTTGCCGGGTTTGTAGGAGGAGGAGGCCGTCTGGCCCTTCACGACAGGGTCGGCCTCGACGATTTCCATCGTCACGGTCTGCGGCAATTCGACTGAGAGCGCGGCGCCTTCGTACATCATGACGTTGCAGATCATGCCGTCGTGCAGGAAATCCGCCGGTTCGCCGATGATGTCGCGCGGCACCGTGATCTGCTCGTAGCTCTCATTGTCCATGAACGTGGCGAGATCGCCCTCGAAATAGAGAAACTGCATCTCCTTCTCGTCGAGCCGCACCCGTTCGACGGTTTCCTGCGTGCGGAACCGCTCAACCGTCTTGTTGCCGCCGCGCAGATCGCGCATCTCGACCTGCGCGAAGGCGCCACCCTTGCCCGGCTGGACCAGCTCGCGCTTCATCACCAACCAGAGCTTGCCCTGATGCTCGAGGACGGCGCCGGGCTTGATGTCGATGGCATTGATCTTCATGCGTTGGATCTCGGTTTGCGCAGGGAGGGAGGGGCCATTCGGCAGTTCCTACCAGCTTGCCCCGGTCAAAGGAAGGGGGCACGCGCGCGCAACGCTCCCCGACGTTGCGGGGAAGGGCAGGGAATGAGAGGGAAGGCGGTTTCGGCGATCTCCGCTGGTGCCAGCGCAGACGGCAACGCCGTGGGAAGGGCCGGAGCCCGAGTTGCGCGGCGGGAGCCGCACAACTCGGTATTCGTGATTCCGGCCTGCAGCTCGTGTGGCGTCGAACCGCCAAGCCTTCGGGAGAGCCTTACTTCCAGACCGGCTTTCCGAGATCGACGGTGCTCGGGCTGGTCAAGGCGCCCGTCGCCGCACCGACGCCGGCGCCGATCGCGGCGCCTTCGAGCGGCGCGCCGACCAAGGCACCGCCGACAGCGCCCGCCGCGCCGCCGATACCGGCACCGCTCAGGCCGCGATCGCCGACGGACTGGCCGCAGGCCGTAAGCGCCAGCAAGCTGATCGCGAGCGCCAGCTTAGGTCCAATGTGTTTCATAACCGCTCTCCGTGAGTGAGGACTGGGCATCAGTCGATTTCACGAACCAATGTTCGTCAATCGTGAACGGCGAGTGGCTGGAATTGGTCCCGGCGGATTTCATTGCGCTCGGGGCACCAATACGGGGCGCGCATTGGCATCTATTGCGGCGAGTTTTGGCACAGCGAATGGAAGGACGGGAGAGACGTCCGGCCCTGGTACCGGATCCTGCTCTATCGCTTCTCGATTCATGAATATCGGACGGGCCGAAGCCCGTCCGATGATCCAGAGATTGCCGACGCGCCCACGCCGAGGCTGGGCGCGTCAGCGGAAACGCTGTCTAACGTTCCCAGACCGGCTTGCCGAGATCGACCGTGCTCGGGCTTGTCAGCGCGCCCGTCGCGGCGCCGACACCGGCGCCGATCGCCGCACCGGCGAGCGGGGCGCCGACCAAGGCGCCGCCAACCGCGCCGACCGCCGCGCCGATACCGGCGCCGCTCAGGCCGCGATCGCCTGTGCGTTCACCGCAAGCCGCCAATGCAAGCAAGCCGACTACCATCACCAGCTTAAATCCAACGCGTTTCATCACTTATCTCCGTGCAGGTGGAAGTTGCGTGTGTTTCCGTCACGAACCAATGTCCGTGTTGCGGATAACGACGGATGCGCGAATTTGTTTCACGCAAACTAAACAGAAGGTATAGGCGGATGACCTTGGCCCCCGTGCGATACCGTCGACACACGCTATCCTTAGCCTTGATTCGTCGGCGCAACAACAACCTGTTGGACTCCGTTCCTCGAAATCTGGATTCGAAGGACCGGACGATGAATAAGCTCGCCTTTGCCCCATTAGGTTTGCTCACCCGTGCCGGGAGATCGCTCGCCGCGCAAGCTCGCGCACAAGACCATCCGTGGGGCGGGCGGATCGGCAAAGCTCCATTGGAGATTGGTCGGGCGTGGCGTGCCGCGCTCGACCGGGAACAACGACCGGCATGGCGCGTTTAGCTTCAGGGAACCATAGTCGGAGCAATAAAAGACATGCGCGCCACCCTCTCGCTCCTCGCAGCCCTCGGCTTGCTGGCCGGCTGCGCCACTCAACCTCCACCGCCCCAAGCCGTCGCCGCGGCGCCGCCCAGCGTTTCCTATCAAGTCTATGGCAACGACGTCGCGCAGGCGAACGTGCAGGCTGACGGGTACTGCCAGCAATACGGCATGTACGCGAATCTGCAGAGCGTGCAGCCGAACGGTCCGCAGAGCGTCGCCACCTATGTCTGCGGCGGCAGCCGCGTGAGCAGCGCCGCCCCGTCCTATGGCGCGCCATACGGCGCACCGCCGCCTCCTTATGCCGCCGCCGCACCCATTCGTTGCGCCGATCCCCTACATCAGGGGCTGCCGGGCGGTACCGACTATCGCGGTCCTCCGGTTCCCGGCTGTCCCTGATCGGTTTGCCCGATAGCGCGGTTTCGCGCAGCGAAAGACTTGCCCTTAGGAGAAGCAGACGTGCGGCGCGGTGCTGTGGCTCGTGAGGATTCCGATCCCCGTAATCATTCTTCCTTATCTCTTTCACGTCATCTGATCGTCGCCCGTCGCCGGCCAATGCGCCGGCGGCGCGAAGGCGCCGTTATCTGCTCCCGACGCATGGCACGCCGATAGCCCGTACAGGGGCTTCCGGCCCATCGTTTGATGACAGCGCATGGCGGATGCTACCCTCGTGGCGCGGCCTGCCTCGAATGTGAGGGGCGGGCCGGACGCTGGAGCAGGGACCGTGCATCTGATCCGTTGCCATGCCGCTGGTTCCCGATCGAACCGGGATCTCGATCACGCGGCAAAAGGGACGTGACCGCGCCGTGGTGGGATCGCGAGCGCTTCGCCGCGCAACTTCCGATTCTCGCTGCGCGCGCCCGCATCGTCGCCGCGATCCGCCGCTTCTTCGCCGAACGTGATTTTCTCGAGGTCGACACGCCCGCGTTACAGATCTCGCCCGGGCTCGAGCCGCATCTCATGGCGTTCACGACCGAGCTGGTGACCCCGGAAGGCGCACGGCGGACGCTGCACCTTCACACCTCGCCGGAATTCGCCATGAAGAAGCTGCTGGTCGCCGGCCTGCCGCGCATCTTCCAGCTCGTCCATGTCTTCCGCAACGGCGAGCGCGCACGCACGCACCATCCCGAATTCACCATGCTGGAATGGTACCGCGCCGACGCCTCCTATCGCGATCTCATGGCCGATTGCGAGGCGCTGCTGCGTGCGGCTCTCGCGGCCTCCGGCGGCGACGCGTTGCGCTGGGCGGGGCAAAGCTGCGATCCCACCGGGGCCTGGCAGTATCTCAGCGTTGCCGACGCCTTCACCCGTTTCTGCGGCATCGACATCCTCGCCACCGCGCCTGATCCGCAGCGTCCGAGCCTCGATCTGCTCGCGGACGCGTCGCGCCGCATCGGTGTCGCGCCGCATGATGACGACGATTGGGAGGATCTCTTCTTCCGTCTGTTTCTCGCGCGCATTGAGCCGCTTCTCGGCATCGACGTGCCGACGATCCTTTACGACTATCCGATCGCGCTCGCTGCGTTGTCGCGCCCTAAGCCGGACGATGCGCGCCTCGCCGAGCGTTTCGAGATCTATGTCTGCGGGCTCGAGCTCGCCAATGCCTTCGGCGAGCTGACCGACGCCGCGGTGCAGCGTGCCCGCTTCGAGGCCGACCGCGCGCGTAAGCGTGTGCTCTACGGCTACGACTATCCGCTCGACGAGGATTTTCTTGCTGCGCTCGGCCACGGCATGCCGGAGAGCGCCGGGATTGCCCTCGGCATCGACCGGCTGGTCATGCTGGCGACCGGCGCCACGCGCATCGAGGATGTGCTGTTCGTGCCCGTGGCCGAGTGACTAGCGTGGCCGCCAGTGCTTCGTCAGCGGCCCGCTCGGGCCGAACACCGGATCGGCGGCCGGCACAGGGACACGCGCGATGTTGTCGAGGACCTTGGGCCGCTCGCCGCTCTTGCCGGTGTTGAGATCGGGGCCGCGTCCTTCGGGATATGCGCCGACGACGACAAGATCGGCGCTGGCGCTTTCCCGCTTGTGGCCGACGCCGGCGGGAACGACGACGACGTCGCCCGTCCGCACATCGACGCTCTCGCCCTTGTCGCCGCCGAAGCGCACGCGCGCCCGCCCGCTGGCGATGCCGAGCACCTCATGCGCGGTGCTGTGATAGTGGTGATAGGCAAAGATGCCGTTGCGCCAGCCGCCACTCCAGCCGTTGCGCGCGAACAGCGCCTCGCATTTTTCGGCGACATCGCCGGATGGCGGCAGCACGCCGCGATAGACGATCAGCGGCAGCGCCGCATTGTTGGGGATTGTCCCGTCATCCGCCAGGCGATAGAGCTCGATCGCGGTGTCGCCGGTTTTTTCCGCCATGCGCCTTCTCCGTCATCCGCCGCCGTGAGACTAGCCGAGATTGCCGTATACAGCCATCTCGGCTAGCGTTACCCGATGCCGGTAGAACGCCCGATCGACCACCTTGTTCTCTGCGTGCGCGACCTCGACGCGGCGCGCGGCGTCTATGAGCGTCTCGGCTTCACCTTGACGCCGAAGGCCCTCCACCCATTCGGCACCGCCAACAGCCTGGTCCAGCTGCAAGGCAATTTCCTCGAGCTGCTCGCCGTCGCCGATCGCAACCTGATCAAGCCGGCGGGCGCCGGCGCGTTCGCCTTCGCCGCCTTCAACGAGCGATTCCTCGCCGCGCGCGAGGGCATGTCGATGCTGGTCTTCGCCAGTAATGACGCCAAGCGGGACCAGCGCGAATTCGCCGCCGCCGGGCTTAACACCTACGCACCGTTCGATTTCTCCCGCCAAGCCGTGCTGCCCGACGGCAGCGTGGTGACCGTCGGCTTCTCGCTCGCCTTCGTCACCGAGACGCGCATGCCTGATGCCGCTTTCTTCGTCTGCCAGCAGCACGCGCCACAATATTTCTGGAAGCCGGAATATCAGACCCACCGCAATGGCGCGCTCGCCGTCGAGGAGGTGGTCATGGTGGCATCCGAGCCAGCGGCGTTCGCCACGTTCTTTGCCAAGCTGCAGCCCGGTGGCGCCATCGACCGAAGCGGCACCGGCCTCACCGTCGCAACGGCGCGCGGCGCCGTCATCGTCCTCGACCCCGCCGCCTTCGCTGTGCGCTTCCCGGCCAGTGGACCGGCCGTGCCGGGGATGCCGCATTTCGCTGCCTATCGGTTGGGCGTCCGCGATCTGGCGGCGACCGAGGCCCTGTTGCGCGCGAACGGCGTCGCGGTGCATCGCCAGGGGACGGCGATTCAACTCAGTCCGGCGGAGACTTTCGGTGTCATCCTCGAATTCGCCGACGCCGCGCGCTGAGGGGGCAGGGAAAGAAGCCCGGGATCAAGTCCACCGAGCCCAGCGTTTACCAACCGGGGCGAACAGTGGAAGGGTTGATATGGGGCTGCAAGTCGCCCTGTCGGACTATGCGCCGAGGCGGGGACTGCAGGCCGGGCCGCCGCTGGCGCCTTCGACCTCCGCCGATGATCGGCCGAACCGCAACAATATTGCCGCCTCCCTGCTGCTCCATTTCCTGGTTCTCTTCGGCATTTTTCTGCTGCCGCAGACGCCGCCCGTCGAGGTCGTGGTGCCGGTTGTGACGCTGCGGTTCGGGGAGAGTGGCGCGGCCGGTGCGGCAGGCGGTCAGGCGGGCGGCGGCGGGGGTGGTCACGGGGCCGAGGCGAGCAGCGCCCCCGCTGAGCAAAAGTCCGCCGAAGCGGCAAGCGAGCCGCGCGAAGCGACACCGACATCTCCCGAACCGACCCCGCCAGAGCCGACCCCACCCGATCCCACGCCGCCCACACCGACTCCGCCGACTCCGGAGGCATCGCCGTTGCCGCCCGCGCCGCAGGCTCTCGCGCCCAAGCCGAAGCCGCATCCCCGGCCGGTGGTCAAGCAGCATGCGGTCCGGCCGACGCCGCCGGTGCCGGTCAAGCCGGTGGAGACGCCGACGCCACCGGTCGCGCCGACCGTTGCCACCCAGCCGCCGCCCGGTCCGGCCAATGGCCAGGGCCCGCCGACGCAGAACCCGCAGCCCGGCACCGCGGCAACCGGGACGGCAAGCGCCGGGCCGGGCGGTGCGGCGGGCGTCGGCACCGGTGCCGCGGGGGCGGGACGGGGCGCGTTCGGCAACGGTAAAGGGTCGGGTGACGATTATCTCGACCGCCTCTATCGCCATCTGCTGAAGTACAAGCGCACGCCGCCGGATGCCATCGCGCGTCGACAAGAGGGTACGGTGCATGTCAGCATGGTGATCGCGCGCAACGGTACGGTGCTCGATGCGACGATCTCAACCAGCTCGGGATTTCCGCTGCTCGATCGGGCGATACTCGACATGGTGCACAGCGCCTCGCCGGTGCCGCCATTGCCACCCGAAGTCCCCGGCGATACCGCCAAGGTGGGGCTGCGATTCACCTTCACGATCGGCGTCTTCGACCGCATCTTCCGCTGAGCGTGGCGTCACTTCGCGGTGATCCAGTCGGTTATCGCCGCGACCACCTTGTCTTCGATGCCGAGATAGCCGTGGCGCGATAGCGCCTCGCACGGCTCGCTCATTGGCGGATCGCCGCCCTGGAAGGCGATGAGCTGCTTGCGCGGCACGTTCTTGAAGCGCTCGAGTAGATCGGGGACGTCGCTGAACGGGCAGACGACGCAGCCGTCCTCGCGGTTGTGGACGATGAGCGTCGGCACCTTCACGAAATTCGGCCCAGCATCGTAGACCGAATTATGCACGCGCTTGCTCTCGCGGGTCACGCTCGAGGTCAGCACGAGGCCGTCGGGTCCGCCAGCTTCGAGGGTCGCGCCGTTGGTGGCCGACAGTGTCCCCATGCTGGTGCCGACGAGCCACACCGGCGTCGCTTTGTGTTGGCGCAGCCAGGCGACGGTCGCCGCAATGTCGGCGCGATGGGCTTTGCCGACGCGGAAGCCGTCGCCCATGCCGCTCGATTCGTCGGAGGGCGCATCGATGATGGCGACGGTGAAGCCGCGCGCGACGAAGAGGTCGCGCGAGCGGACGAGGAAATTGCCGTGCCTGAGATTGGCGGGGCCGTAACCGGACAGTTTTCCCTGGTTGCCGATGAAGAGGATCAGGCTTGCCGTGGGTGGCCTATCCGGGTCCGTCAGATAGAAGGATTGCGTCACCCCCGGCCGCGTCGGAATGGTGATCAGCTGCTCGGCGGCTGCCGCTGGCAAGCTGCTGGCGATGCCGAGCAGGAACGCGACTGCGGCGGGGAATGCGGGCAGCGTCACCTGGCACCTCATATCGGTTCGACACAGGCGAACCTAGCGGCGCAAGGTTAAGAAGGCGTTGTGTCGCCGCGCTTGGCCCGCTTGGCATCCAGGAAGCGCTGCATCAGCCGGCGCGGCTCGTCGCTCCCCCACGCTTCGGCGAAGCTGGCGATGCCGCGCGCCACCGATTGCGAGATCGTGTGCTCCTCCCAGTAGCTGATCAATTCCTTCTGCAAACGGAGCGCATTGGCGCCGCAGGCAAGAATCGCGTCCAGCAGGGCGCCCAACGCATCATCGAGCGCTTCGGCCGGCACGACGCGCTCGACAAGGCCCCAACGCTGCGCCTCATCGGCGGCGATGGTCTCGCCTGTGAGCAGCAGCCGGCGCGTGCGGCCCCAACCGATGAGCGACGGCAGCAACGCCGCCTCGATCACCGAGGGAATGCCGACGCGCACTTCGGGCATGCCGAGGACGGCGCGCTCGCTCGCGATGCGCAGATCGCAGGAAGCCGCGATCTCGAGACCGGCACCGAGGGCGTAGCCGTCGATGCGGGCGATGACCGGCACGGGGAGGCGGCGCAGCCCGTCGCATACCTGGTGGAGCTGCGTGATGAAGGCGCAGGCGCTGGCCGAATCGAGCTCGGCCATCTCGCTTATATCGGCGCCGCCGATGAAGGCCTTGTCGCCGTCGCCGCGCAGCACGACGGCACGCAGCCCTGCCGTCGCCGCCAGCTCGCCGGTCGCCGCGATCAGCTCGCTCATCAGGGCGCGACCGACGACGTTGAGCTTGCCGGGATTCGCCACCGTGAGATGGGCGACGGTGGCGTCCTTGCCGTGCTCGACGAGCCGGACGGTAATCGCCGCCCGGGCGCCTCCGCTCATCAGCGGAGCGCCGCCTCGACTTCGACGATCGCGCGGTTGAATGCGCGGACTGCCGCGCCCGGCCCGTCGGGATGGTTCCACACCGCCGTGACGACGGCGAGAAAATCGGCCCCGGCGGCGACCAAGGGCACGCAATTCTCCGGCGTGATGCCGCCGATCGCGACGCTGGGGACCGTCATGATCTCGCCCCACCAGGCGAGCAACTCGGGTTCCGGCCGATAGTGCGACGGCTTCGTCGTCGTCGGATAGAACGCGCCGAAGGCGACGTAGTCGGCGCCGGCCTCGGCCGCCTCGATGGCGAGGTGGCGGCTGTCATGGCAGGTGACGCCGACGATGCGGTCGGCGCCGAGCAGGCGCCGCGCCTCGTCATAGGGCGTGTCCTGCTGCCCGACATGGACGCCATCGCAGCCGGTCTGCGCGGCAAGGTCGGGGCGGTCGTTGAGCAGGAACGCGACACCGTGACGCTGCGCGACCGGGAGCAGGATCTCGCAGGCCCGCTTGATCTCGTCGTCGCCGACATCCTTGAGACGAAGCTGCAGGCAGGCGACGTCGCCGGCGTCGAGCGCCTGCGTCAGCGCATCGCGAAAGCGCAGCGGATCGAGCGCCGGCGGCGTCACCAGATAGAGCCGGCAACCCGCCGCGCTCGCCTTCATGCGCGAGACACCGTATCCGTCTTAGTCGTCGCCCTTATAGATGCGGATGATCTGGTCGAGCATCTTGAGCGCCTTGTCGCGTGGCCGCTGGAAGGTGTTGCGGCCGATGATCGAGCCGTTGCCGCCGCCGTCACGAATGGCGCGCACCTCGTTCATGATGCCGTCCTCGTCCTTCGCCTCGCCGCCCGAGAAGACGACGATGCGCCTTCCGTTGAAGCAGGATTGCACGACATGGCGATAGCGCGCGGCGGCGCTGCCGATGTCGATCTTCTGCGCCTCGTAGACCTTCTTCGCGGCGTCGAGCTCGAGATGGTCGGTTGGCGGCTTGACCTTGATGATATGGGCGCCGAGCAGCGCCGCCATATGAGCGGCATAGGCGCAGATGTCGATCGCCGTCTCGCCGGCCTTGGACAGATTGCCGCCGCGCGGGTAGGACCAGATGACGACGGCGAGGCCGTGCGCCTTGGCCTCCTTCGCCATCTCGGCGATCTCCTCCATCATCGCGTAGGCGACGTCGGAGCCGGGATAGATGGTGAAGCCGATGGCGGAGCAACCGAGGCGCAGCGCGTCGCCCACGCTGGCGGTGACCGCCTGGGCGGGATTCTCCTTGGCCCGCGCCAGGCTGTTGGCGCTGTTGACCTTGAGAATGGTTGGGATCTGGCCGGCGAAGGTAGCGGCGCCGGCTTCCAGCATGCCGAGCGGCGCGGCATAGGCCGAGAGCCCCGCCTCGATCGCCAGCTGAAAGTGATAATGCGGATCGTAGGCCGGCGGGTTGGGGGCGAAACTGCGCGCCGGCCCGTGCTCGAAACCCTGATCGACCGGTAGGATGACGAGCTTGCCGGTGCCGCCGAGACGGCCTTGCAGCAGGATACGCGCCAGATTGGCCTTGGTGCCGGGATTGTCGCTCTCGTAATTGTCGAGGATCTTCTTGACGGCGGGGCTCAGGCTCATGGCGGCTTCCTTCAATGATCTGGAGTGGTCATGGCGGCGGTATATCAGAAGCGCGGGCGGGCGGCAAAGCCCTGACCCCGACCAATGGGAACGCTTCGGCAGAGGGCCGGGTTCCGCCGCCAGAAAGGCGCGGCAGAGCGATGCCGAATCGCGCTGATCGAGGAGGTCGAGCGCTGGCACGAGCGGCGTGCGTTCGAGCGTGGCATTGCATTGCTCGGCGATGTCGGCGAGCCGTTCTGCGGTGGCCGCGGGGCCGCTGAAGCGCACCCGCGGCAGACCCTGGCGAAGCGCCGCGAGGACCATTCCCGCCGCCTCGCCGCAATCGAGCACGGAGGAGAATTCCGCGGCAGGAAACTCGGCGGCCGCCGTCTCGACCACCGCCTTGAACCAGCCCGGCCCGGCATAGGCACCGGCACCCGGCGCGCTCGCCAGCGTCACGCGGATCCCGAGCGACGCGGCAGCTTCCAGCGCGGCGCGCGCGTCGCCGAGCGAATGGATGACGATGAAGCGTTCTGCGGTGCTCAGCCCAGCCCGCCGAACAGCACCGCCGCATCGACCATGCGGTTGGAGAAGCCCCATTCATTGTCATACCATGACAGGACGCGGCATAGCCGCTTACCGATGACGACGCTCTGCGTCACGTCGAAGGTCGAGCTGTGCGGATCGTGATTGAAGTCGATCGACACGGTGGGCTCGCGGTTGATGCCGAGTATGCCCTTGAAGCGGCTGGATGCCGCCGCCTTCACCATCAGCTCGTTGATCTCGTCGGCCGAGGTGTCGCGCGCGGCATCGAACTTGAAATCGATGACCGACACGTTTGGCGTCGGCACGCGGATCGAGGTGCCGTCGAGCTTGCCGTTGAGCGCCGGCAGAACCAGCCCGACCGCCTTGGCGGCGCCGGTCGAGGTCGGGATCATCGACAACCCGGCGGCGCGCGCGCGCCGCAGATCCTTGTGCAGCGTGTCGACGGTGCTCTGATCGCCGGTATAGGCGTGGATCGTCGTCATGAAGCCGCGCTCGATGCCGATGCCCTCGTGCAGCACGTAGGCGACCGGCGCGAGGCAGTTGGTCGTGCACGAGGCGTTCGAGATGACCTGATGCTTGGTCGAGAGCTGATCGTGGTTGACGCCCATGACGAGGGTGAAATCGGCGCCCTCGGCCGGTGCCGAGATGATGACCCGCTTCGCGCCGGCCTCGAGATGCTTGGCCGCGGCGTCGCGCTTGGTGAAGATGCCGGTGCATTCGAGCGCGACATCGACCTTGAGATCCTTCCACGGCAGCTTCGCCGGGTCGCGCTCGGCGCTAACGTGGATCTTGCCGCCGCCGGCATCCATCCAGTCGTCGCCAGTAGTGACCTCGTGCGGGAAGCGGCCGTGCACGCTGTCGTATTTGAGCAGATGTGCGTTGGTCGCTACCGGGCCGAGATCGTTGATGCCGACAACCTGGATGTCGCTACGCTTGTTTTCGGCGGCGGCGCGCAATACCAGCCGCCCGATGCGGCCGAAGCCATTGATCGCAACTCTCACCGCCATCTTCATCCTCCGTCGTGAATTGCAGTCCAGATCTCTATTTCGCGCCGGCCTTCAGCCGCGCCAGCGCCGCCTCGACTAGCTTTTCGGCCGTGATGCCGAAATGGGCGTAAAGCTCCTCCGCCGGTGCCGATGCGCCGAAGCCGGGCATGCCGATGACGGCGCCGGACTCGCCGACATAATTCGACCAGCCGAAGGTGCTGACGGCCTCGATCGCCAGGCGCGGCGCGCTGCCGAGGACGCTGGTGCGATAGGCAGCGTCCTGCGTGTCGAACAATTCCCAGCACGGCATCGAGACCACGGCGGCGGCAACGCCCATGGTCTTGAGGGTCTCGCGTGCCGCGAGCGCCAATTGGACCTCCGAGCCGGTGGCGAGGAGGGTGACCTGGCGCGCGCCCTCGCTGTCGGCGAGGATATAGGCGCCGCGTGCGCTGCGATTGTCGCCCTGAGCGCCGCGCCGCAGCGTCGGCACGCCCTGGCGGGTCAGCGAAAGTACCGAGGGCGCGTGGCGCTCGGCCAAGGCGAGCGCCCAGCATTCCGCCGTCTCGACCCCATCGGCCGGGCGGAAGACCAGGAGGTTGGGGATTGCCCGCAAGGCGGCGAGCTGCTCGACCGGCTGGTGCGTCGGGCCGTCCTCGCCGAGGCCGATCGAATCGTGCGTCATGACATAGATGACGCGCTGCCGCATCAATGCCGAGAGGCGGATCGCCGGCCGGCAGTAATCGGTGAAGATCAGGAAGGTGCCGCCATAGGGGACAATGCCGCCATGCAGGGCGAGGCCGTTCATCGCCGCCGCCATGCCGTGCTCGCGCACGCCGTAATAGATGTAATTGCCGGCGAAATCCTTGACCGTCATGGGTTTCTGTAATTTTGCCTTGGTCAGGTTGGAGCCGGTGAGATCGGCTGAGCCGCCGACCAACTCCGGCATCGCCGCAGCGAGCGCCTCGATGACTAGATTCGAGCATTGCCGCGTCGCCAGCTTGGGCGTCTCGGCGGCAAATTTCTCGCGCACCGGCTCGATCGCGGCGGCGAGCCCTTTCGGCAGCGTGCCGCTCTGGCGGCGCAGGAATTCGGCGTGCGTCTCGCCTGGGGTAGCTTCCAGGCGTTGACGCCACGCCGCCGCCACGGCGGCGCCGCGCCGCCCGACCGCGCGCCATGACACGCGGATCTCGTCGGGCACGACGAAAGGCGGATAGGGCCAACCCAGCCGCTCGCGCGCGCCGGCGATCTCGGTCGCGCCGAGCGGCGCGCCATGCGCCGCGGCGGTACCGGCCTTGGACGGGGCGCCGAAGGCGATCGTGGTGCGGCAGGCGATGAGCGACGGCCGATCGCTCTGCTGGGCGCGCGCCAGCGCCGCCGCGATGGCGTCGGTATCGTGGCCGTCGACGCGCTCGGCGGCCCAGCCACTTGCCCTGAAGCGGGCGAGCTGATCATCGGAGACGGCGAGGGCCGTCGAGCCGTCGATCGAGATCGAATTGTCGTCCCACAGGAGGGTCAGCTTGGCGAGCCGCAGATGGCCGGCGAGCGAGATCGCCTCGTGGCTGATGCCTTCCATCAGGCAGCCGTCGCCGCAGATCACATAAGTGCGGTGATCGACCAGATCGGCGCCGAATTGGGCGGCGAGGATCCGCTCGGCGAGCGCCATGCCGACGCCATTGCCGATGCCCTGGCCGAGCGGGCCGGTCGTCGTCTCGATGCCCTTGGCGTGGCCGTATTCCGGATGCCCGGCGGTGCGGCTGCCGAGCTGGCGGAAACGCTTCAGCTCGTCGAGCGTCATATCCGCGTAGCCGGAGAGATGGAGCAGCCCGTAAAGCAGCATCGAGCCGTGCCCGGCGGAAAGCACGAAGCGGTCGCGGTCGGGCCAGTCGGGATCGGCGGCGTCGAATTTGAGGAAGTCGCGAAACAGCACGGTCGCCACGTCCGCCATGCCCATTGGCATGCCGGGATGTCCCGACTTGGCCTGCTCGACGGCATCCATCGCGAGCGCGCGCAACGCGTTCGCCAAGTTGAAGAGATTGCGGTCCCGTGGCACGGGCAAGGGGGCGGCGATGCTGGCGGCTGTCGACGATGGGGAAGCGGTCATTTGCAGGTGCCGGGAGTTGTGAGCGCTCGATAATGCCCGGATCCGTGCAATCGGGCGTTGCGGCGGGTCGCACCTTGCCGCCCCGCCGGGCCCTCGTCAACCGGCAACTCCGTGGCAAGCCTTGGACAGCGACGAGAGCCGCGTTGACGGGTCGTTCGCGCCGCGCGTAAGGTTCCGTGATGATGCACGCATCGGCTATGGTGCCGCTGTGACGAGCGGCAAGACAATGAGCAAGCTCGAGACGGCGGCACAGCGCCTGGAACTCGCCGTGGCGCACCTCGAGCGCGCCGCCCGCCAGGCCGGCGGCAGCGAAAGCCAGATGCTGGCGGCTGCCCTCAGCGAGGCCAAGGCCCAATATTCCGCGCTCGAGCAGACCACCTCCCACGTTGCCTCGCGGCTCGATGCGACGATCGAGCGGCTTAATGCCGTGTTGAGGACGTAATGCCGCAAGTCGCGCTGACCATCAACGGCCGGAGCTATCAGGTCGCCTGCGATGACGGCCAGGAAGACCGCATCCGTCAACTCGGCCAGTATATCGACAGCAAGGTCACCGAGTTCGCCAAGAGCTGGGGACAGATCGGCGATGCCCGCCTCATCTTGATGGCCGGCCTCGTCATCACCGACGAATTGGCCGAGGCGACCGAGAGTTTGCGCCGCGAGCGCAATCGCGGCGGCAACGGCGCCACAGTCGAGCTTGATCGCGTGGCGGCCACCGAATCGGTGCTCGCCGCCGGCATCGAGAGCTTGGCGGCGCGGATCGAAGCGGTTGCGCTCCGCCTCGAAAGCACCACATAAGGAGATGGATGGGGCTGCTCGTCTCGTCAGGTCGCAAATACCCCAGGGCCGATTATCACTCCTAGGGGACTGTCCCTGCTGGCGCCTTGGTGCCGGTATATGGTTCCCACCTGCGTAAGCGGGCCACGGAGGTAATGCAATGCCAACGGCCGTAGCGGCTCCATCCATTCTCCCTCCAGCCAGCCTGCGCCTTCCACTCAAGCCGATGGTCCGGCGGTGAGGATTCTGCTCTGCGGCGACGTCGTTGGCCGCTCCGGCCGGGCCGCGGTGACGGAGAATCTGCCCCGACTGCGGCGCGAGCTTGGCCTCGATCTCGTCGTCGTCAACGGCGAGAATGCCGCCGCCGGCTTCGGCATCACCGACAAGATTTGCGCCGAGCTCTATTCCGTCGGGGTCGACGTCATCACCACCGGCAACCATGTCTGGGATCGCCGCGAGATCGTCCCGTACATCGCCGGCGATCCCCGCCTCCTGCGCCCGGCCAACTTCCCGCCCGGCACGCCGGGGAGCGGCAGCATCATCGTCGCCCTCGCCGACGGTCGGCGCGCGTTGGTCGTCAATGTCATGGCGCGCCTCTTCATGGATGCGATCGACGATCCCTTCGCCGCCGTCGATGCGCTGTTGGCCGCGCATTCGCTCGGCACCCTCGCCGGGACCGTCAACGCGGTCATCATCGATTTCCATGGCGAGGCGACGTCGGAGAAGATGTCGATGGGCCATTTCGCCGACGGCCGCGCCTCGCTGGTCGTCGGCACGCACAGCCATGTGCCGACCGCCGATGGACATATCCTGCCCGGCGGCACTGCCTACCAGACCGATGCCGGCATGTGCGGCGACTACGATTCGGTTATCGGCATGCAGAAGCAATCGGCGATCGCCCGTTTCACTACCAAGATGCCGGGCGAGCGGCTGCAGGTCGCCGAGGGACCCGGCACGCTATGCGGCGTCGTCGTCGAAACCGACGATGCAAGCGGCCTCGCGCGCCGCATCGCGCCGCTGCGGCTGGGTGGCTGCCTGGCGCCGCACTGGCCGGAAGAGTTCGCCCGCTGATCGTCCCGCAGCGCATGTTTTTCCCTCGACGGTGCCGCATTCCTGCCATATTGGCTTGTTAGGTAAGTTGCGGAAAAATAGCCGCGAATCCACCAGGCGCGGCGTGTCAGGTCCTTCGAAAAGAAACGGCTTTATTTGCCATGGCCGGTCATTCCCAGTTCAAGAACATCATGCACCGCAAGGGCGCGCAGGATAAGAAGCGCGCCAAGGTCTTTACCAAGATCATCCGTGAGCTGACGACGGCGGCACGCACGGGCCTGCCCGATCCGGCCGCCAATCCGCGGCTGCGCGCCGCGGTGCTGGCGGCGCGCCAGGCCAACATGCCGAAGGAGACCGTCGACCGCGCCATCAAGCGCGGTGCCGGCGGCGCCGAGGGCGAGGCTTACGAAGAGGTTCGCTACGAAGGCTATGGCCCCGGCGGCGTCGCCATCATCGTCGAGGCGCTGACCGACAATCGCAACCGCACCGCCAGCGACGTGCGCGCCGCCCTCACCAAGTCGGGCGGCAATCTCGGCGAGACCAATAGCGTCAGCTTCCTCTTCGATCGCCGTGGCGAGGTGGTCTACGGCGCCGAGACGGCCAATGCCGATGCGGTGTTCGAGGCGGCGCTCGAGGCCGGTGCCGACGATGTCGAGAGCACGGCGACCGAGCATACCGTGAGCTGCGCCCCCGACGATCTCATCGCGGTGCGCGACGCGCTCGAGAAGCGCTTCGGCCCGCCTGAATCGGCACGCCTCGTCTGGCGCGCGAAGACCGCGATCGGCGTGGAGGGCGATGCCGCCCAGGCGCTCTTCAAGCTGCTTGAGACCCTCGAGGACAGCGACGACGTGCAGAACGTCTACGCCAATTTCGAGGTAGCGGACGACGTCATGGCGCGTTTGAGCGCCTGATCGCCGCCCGGCACTTCCAAGCGAAACCCCGCATGCGCCTCCTCGGACTCGATCCCGGCCTTCGTCACACCGGCTGGGGCGTCATCGAGGTGGTGGGCAATCGGCTGACCCATGTCGCCGACGGCGTCGTCCATTCCGACGGCAAGCAATCGCTCGCCGAGCGTCTCGTCGCCCTGTTCCGTCAGCTCAACGAGATCCTCGACCGCTACCGGCCGGACGAGGCCGCGGTCGAGGAGACCTTCGTCAACAAGAACCCGTCCTCGACGCTGAAGCTCGGAGTCGCCCGCGGCGTCGTCCTCCTCGCCCCGGCGGAGCGCGGCATCCCGGTCGCCGAATATTCGACCAACCTGATCAAGAAATCGGTGGTCGGCGCCGGCCACGCCGACAAGGTTCAGATCCAGATGATGGTGCGACGCCTGCTGCCGGGCTGCGCGCTCGCCAGCGCCGACGCCGCCGACGCCCTCGCCGTCGCCATCTGCCATGCGCATCACGCGGCGACGTTGAACGCATGGCGCCAGGTTTCTGCGCGCGTCGGAGCGGCGCCATGATCGCCAAGCTGTCCGGGGTCCTCGACAGCGCCGGCTCCGATGGCGTCGTCGTCGATGTTGGCGGTGTCGGCTACCTGGTCTTCTGCTCGGCGCGAACGCTGCGCCAGCTGCCCGGCAAGGGCGAGGCGGTGCGGCTGGTCATCGAGACGCATGTCCGCGAGGATCATATCCATCTCTACGGCTTCATCGACGAGGCCGAGCGGAGCGCCTATCGCCTGCTGACCACTGTGCAGGGCGTCGGCGCCAAGGTGGCGCTCGCCATTCTCGGCGCCGTATCGCCCGACGACCTGGTCGCGGCGATCGCCGCGCAGGATCGCGCGGCGCTTACCCGGGCCGACGGCGTCGGCCCGAAACTGGCGACCCGCATCGTCGTCGAGCTGCGCGACAAGGTCGGCGGCCTGTCGCTCGCGGCGACGCTGATCGAGGGGGCGACGCCGATTCTCGATGGTGTCGCCGCTGATGCCGTCTCGGCGCTGGTCAATCTCGGATATCGCCGGGTCGACGCCTTCGGCGCCATCTCCCGCGCGTCGCGCAAGATCGGCAGCGATGCGAAGCTCGATGCGCTGATCCGCGGCGGCCTCAAGGAGCTGGCGCCATGAGCGATCCGCGCGCCGTCGATCCCCGCCCCGTCGACCCCCGCATCGTCGACGGCGCGCGCGGCGAGGACGACAGCGCCGAGGTGTCGCTGCGGCCGCTCGCCCTCGACGATTTCGTCGGCCAGCGCCAAGTCTGCGAGAATCTGCGCGTCTTCATCGCGGCGGCGCGGTCGCGCGGCGAGGCGCTCGACCACGTGCTGCTGTCGGGTCCACCCGGACTCGGCAAGACGACGCTGGCGCAGATCGTCGCCCGCGAGATGGGCGTCGGCTACCGCCTGACTTCGGGACCGGTCATCCAGCGTGCCGGCGATCTCGCCGCCCTGCTCACCAATCTGCAGCCGCGCGACGTCCTCTTCGTCGACGAGATCCATCGCCTGATGCCGGCGGTGGAGGAGATCCTCTACCCGGCGATGGAGGATTTCCAGCTCGACCTCATCATCGGCGAGGGGCCCGCGGCGCGCTCGGTGCGCATCGATTTGCCGCCCTTCACCCTGGTCGGGGCGACGACGCGCTCCGGCCTCATCACCCGGCCGCTGCGCGAGCGCTTCGGCATCCCGCTCCGCCTCGTCTTCTACGAGCCGGACGAGCTCGAGCGTATCGTCAGCCGCGGCGCCCGCGTGCTCGGCATGGCGCTGACCGAGGACGGCGCGATGGAGATCGCCCGCCGCTCGCGCGGCACGCCGCGCGTCGCCACGCGGCTTCTGCGTCGGGTGCGCGATTTTGCCGCCGTCGACGGTCTCTCGCGCGTCGATGCGCGTGCGGCCGATGCCGCGCTCAACCGCCTCGAGGTCGATGCCGCGGGACTCGATGCGATGGATCGCCGCTATCTGCGCTGCATCGCCGAGAATTACAGCGGAGGCCCCGTCGGCGCCGAGACCATCGCCGCGGCGCTCGCCGACCAGCGCGACGTCATCGAGGAGGTCATCGAGCCCTATCTCATCCAGCAGGGGCTGCTGCAGCGCACGCCGCGCGGCCGCATGCTCACCCATCATGCGTATGCCTATCTCGGCCTGCCGATCGCGGCGGCGAGGATGGCGCAGCTCGATCTCCTCGCCGTGCGCGATCCCGACGCGCCGCTTGACGAGACGGTGTCATGACGGCGCTCGCGCTCTCCACCGCCGGTCCCGAGCACGACGGCGCGCATCGCTTCGGCCTGCGCGTCTATTACGAGGACACCGATGCGGCGGGCATCGTCTACTACGCCAATTATCTGAAATTCGCCGAGCGAGCGCGCACGGAGATGCTGCGTGATCTTGGCTTCGAGCAGGAGGCGTTACGGCGGACCACCGGCCGCGTCTTCGCCGTCCGGCATTGCAGCGCCGACTATCTGGCGCCGGCGCGGCTCGACGACGAGCTGGTCGTCGAGACGCGTCTTACCGCCGTGGGTGGCGCCTCGCTCGAGGTTGCGCAGCAAATTCGCTGCGGCGAGCGCACGCTCGTCCGTCTCGCCCTACGCCTCGCTTGTCTCGGTCCGGACGGCAAGCCCTCGCGCCTGCCGCCGGCGCTGCGCGCCGCGCTCGCCCGCCTTCGTCACCACTCCGCTTCCCGCCCCGCCACCGACGGCCAAACCACCAGGATGATTGACCGCCATGCAAGGTAATCCCATCGACACCACCGCCCTTGGCGGTGCCGTACCGCACGACCTCTCGATCCTTGGCCTGTTCCTGCAGGCGGACATCATCGTCAAGGTGGTGATGCTGCTGCTGCTGTTCGCCTCGTTCTGGTCATGGGCGGTCATCTTCGACAAGCTGATGCGGCTGCGCCGCCTGCGCCGCGACGCGACTGCCTTCGAGGAGAGCTTCTGGTCGGGCGGCTCGCTCGACGACCTCTACGACCGCATCGGCAACCGGCCGCTCGATCCGCTCTCGGCCATCTTCGCCGCGGCGATGCGCGAGTGGCGGCGCAGCGCCGCCAAGGGGCTGACCGCCTCGGACAAATTGCGCGCCAGCCTGCAAGACCGCATCGAGCGGGTGATGGAGGTCACGATCGGCCGCGAGATGGAGCGGCTCGAGCGCTTCATGTCCTATCTCGCCACGGTCGGCTCGACGGCGGTGTTCGTCGGGCTGTTTGGAACGGTCTGGGGCATCATGAACAGCTTCCAGTCGATCGCCGCCTCGAAGAATACCAGCCTCGCCGTCGTCGCACCGGGTATCGCCGAGGCGTTGTTCTCGACCTTGCTCGGCCTCGTCGCCGCCATCCCGGCAGTCATCGCCTACAACAAGCTTTCGACCGATTTCGGCCGCTATGCCGGTCGGCTCGAGGCGTTCTCCAGCGAGTTCAGCGCGATCCTCTCGCGCCAGCTCGATGAAAAGGCCTGAGCCATGGCAGCCGGCGTGATCAATGGCGGCGGCCGTCGCGGCAAGGGCCAACGGCGCAGCTCGACCTATCGGCCGATGAGCGAGATAAACGTGACGCCGATGGTCGACGTCATGCTGGTGCTGCTCATCGTCTTCATGGTGGCGGCGCCGCTGCTCACCGTCGGCGTGCCGGTCGATCTGCCCAAGGCGCAGGCACCGGCGATCAACGAGAACAAGGAGCCGCTCGTCGTCACCGTCAATGCCGAGGGCAAGATCTTCCTGCAGGAGACCGTTCTTGATAACGACGACACCTTGGTGCCGCGACTCCAGGCCATCACCCACAACAACCCGGAGGCCAGCATCTATGTGCGCGGTGACCGGGCGATCAACTACGGGCGCGTGCTCGAGGTGATGAGCATGATCAGCGCGGCCGGCTTCACCAAGGTCTCCCTGGTCGCCGAGACGCCGGGCGCCCGCCCGCCGCAGAAGACCAGTTCGCGGTGAAGGGTCGATGAGCAGTCAGCGTTACCGTCACAAGATCGGATTGCGGAGTTGATCGGGTGACGTCCGTGTACGAGTTTAATCGCGGCAGTCTGATCTTTTCGGCGATCTTCCATGCCGTCGTGATTGTGCTCGTCTTCGTTGGCGTGCCGCAGCTCTTCAAGCCGAAGCCGCTCGAGGACATGCCGATCGCGGTGCAGCTGGTGACGCTGGCGCCCGAGACGCGCGCGACGCAGGTGACCAAGACTCCACCCAAGCCGGAGGCCAAGCCCGAGCCGCAGGTCGTCGAGGCGACGCCCGAGCCGCCCAAGTCCGAGCCGCCGAAACAAGAGCCGCCCAAGCCGGCACCGCCACCACCGCCGCCGCCACCTCCGCCACCCGAGCCGAAGCCGCTGCCGCCCGAGCCGCCGAAGCCCGAGCCGCCGAAGCCGGTGCCGCCGCCTCCGCCTCCGCCGCTGCCGGAGCCCGCGCCGAAGCCGCCCGAGCTGAAACCGGAGCC
>DATAQP010000321.1:0-1661 GCA_036264595.1 Allostellaceae bacterium | reverse complement strand
GTTTCTCACCCCCTTCCCAACCTTCCCCCTTCAAGGGGGAAGGGGTTCATCGACCCTTCCCATCGCCCCTCCCCCCTTGAGGGGGAGGGTAGGGAGAGGGGGGTAAAAAAAGGAGATCGGCCATGGACATGGCGACGAAGTCCCCCGAAAAAACAAAAGGGGGCAAGCCGCGCATCGGCGCGGCGCCGAAGCGGCGCTATCCCGATCTCCATGACCATCTGAAGACTCTCGAGAAAGAGGGTCTCCTGGTGACGGTCGATCGCGTGATCGACAAGGACACCGAGATGCATCCGCTGGTGCGCTGGCAGTTCCGCGGCGGCATCGCCGAGAAGGACCGCAAGGCCTTTCTCTTCAACAATGTCCGCGACGCCAAGGGCAAGCGCTACAGCATACCGGTCGCGGTCGGCGTGCTCGCCAGCAATCGCGAGATCTATTCGATCGGCATGGCCTGCGATCTCGACAAGATCGAGGCCACCTGGAACCGCGCCGTCGCGCATCCGATTCCGCCGCGCGAGGTCGAGACCGCGCCCTGTCAGGAGATCGTCGTCACCGGCAAGGCGCTCGACAGGCCGGGCCAAGGCCTCGACGGGCTGCCGATCCCGATCTCGACGCCGGGCTGGGATGTCTCGCCCTATACGACCCTCTCGCAATACATCACCAAGGATCCCGAGACCGGCATCCAGAACATGGGCATCTATCGCGGCCAGGTGAAAGCGCCGCGGCGCCTCGGCATGAACCCCTCGCTCGAGCTCCGGCCCGGCATCTACGCGCATTGGGAAAAGGCCAAGGCGCAGGGCAAGAAGCTGCCAGCCGCGGTGATCCTCGGCTGCCCGCCCTGCATCGCCTATACCTCGGCGCAGAAGCTGCCCGAGACGATGGACGAGCTCACCGTCGCCGGCGGTCTCGTCGGCGCGCCGATCAACGTGGTGAGAGCGAAGACGGTCGACCTTCTCGTCCCGGCCGAGGCCGAGATCGTCATCGAGGGCCTGATCCACACCGACGAGCTCGAGCCCGAGGCGCCGTTCGGCGAGAGCCACGGCCATGTGAATTTGCAGGAATACAACGCCTTCATGGAGGTGACCGCGATCACGCGGCGGCGCGACGCGATCCTCACCTCGATCATCAGCCAGGTGACGCCGTCGGAATCATCGCTCATCAAGCGCGTCGCGCTCGAGCCGATGATGCTCGCGCATCTCACCAACACGCTCGGCATCAAGGGCGTCAAGAAAGTCTCGATGCACGAGCCGCTGACCAATCTGCGGAAGGTCTTGGTGCTGGTCGTCGACCGCAAGCTGCCGACGACCGAGATCTGGCGCGCGATGTATGGCGCCGCGGCGCTCCACCGCGCCGCCGGCAAATACATCATCGCGGTCAACGACGACATCGATCCCGACGACGCCAACGCGCTGCTCTGGGCGATGTCCTACCGCGCCAATCCGCTGCTCGACATGCACATCCTGCCGCATCGCGACCAGGGCCACGGGCCGCGCAGCAAACGCAACGGCGGCGAGGACGGATCGGTGCTGATCGATGCGACGCTGATAGAGCCCTATCCGCCGGTATCGCTGCCTACGCGCCCCTATCTGGAGCGCGCCAAGAAGATCTGGGACGAGCTCGGCCTGCCGGCGCTGAAGCCGGAGCAACCCTGGTACGGCTATTCG
>DATAQP010000186.1:0-2462 GCA_036264595.1 Allostellaceae bacterium | reverse complement strand
GGCAGCACTGTCTCGAACAGCGGCACGACGTAAGGGGCGGCGTAGAGCGCGACGAAGGAGGCGTTGACCCAGGCGGCGATCGACAGCGCCCCGCGCACGAAGCCGCGTGCATAGGCGAAAAAGCCGGAGAGGAGAATCACGCCGATGACCGCATAATCGAAAATGGTCATGACGCGGCCGGCCCCAGGACTCGCGCCGGGCGCGGCGCCGCATCCTCGAACATCGCGACGAGCTGGCGCAGATGCGCGAGCTCGCGCAAGGCAATGCCGTTGACATCGACGCTCTTTGTCGAACCAGGGCGCGCGCTCCGGCGCGCCGGGGTGACGGCGGTGGAAAAGCCGAGCTTTGCCGCCTCTTTCAGCCGCGCTTCGGCCTGGCCGACCGGCCGGACCTCGCCCGATAAGCCGATCTCGCCGAAGACGACCGTGTCGGCCGGCATCGGCTCCAAGGTGAGAGCCGAGACGAGGGCGGCAGCGACCGCGAGATCGGCGGCCGGCTCGGAAATGCGCAGGCCCCCGGCGACATTTAAATAGATGTCGCGGGCGCCGATCTGCAGGCCGCAGCGCGCTTCGAGCACGGCGAGGACCATGGCGAGGCGGTTGCCGTCCCAACCGACGACGGCGCGGCGCGGCGTGCCATAGCTCGTCGGCGCGACCAGCGCCTGGATCTCGACCAATACCGGCCGCGTACCTTCCATGCCGGCGAAGACCGCCGCGCCGGTCACCTGATTGCGGCGATCGGCGAGGAAGAGGGCCGAGGGATTCGGCACTTCGGCCAAACCCCTATCCGTCATCTCGAACACGCCGATCTCGTCGGTGGGCCCATAGCGATTCTTGACCGCGCGCATGATGCGAAATTGATGCCCGCGCTCGCCTTCGAAATAGAGCACGGTGTCGACCATATGCTCCAAGACGCGCGGGCCGGCGATGACGCCTTCCTTGGTGACATGGCCGACGAGGACGAGACAGAAGCCGCGCGTCTTGGCGAGGCCGATCAGCTCTTGCGCCGAGGCCCGCACCTGGCTGACGGTGCCGGGCGCGCTGTCGAGCGTGTCGAGATACATGGTCTGGATCGAATCGATGACCACGATGTCGGGTCCACCAGCGTGATTCAAGGCAGCGGCGATGTCACGGATGCTGGTCGAGGCGGCGAGCTCGACCGGGGCGCGCTCGACGCCCAAGCGCGCGGCGCGCAGCCGCACCTGGTCGAGCGATTCCTCGCCCGAGATATAGGCGCAGCGATAACCCTTGCCGCTCTTGCCTTGGGCAAGGGCGGCGAGCGCCTGCAACAGCAGCGTCGATTTGCCGATGCCCGGATCGCCGCCGACGAGCAGCGCCGAGCCCGGCACCATGCCGCTGCCGCAGACGCGGTCGAATTCGGCGATCCCGGTGACGCGGCGCGGAATTTCCCGCGAGTCGCCCTGGAGCCCGGTGAATTCGAGCCGCCGTCCTTTGCCTTTGCTCGCGCCGCCACCCTTGGCCAGGCTGTTGGCCGGGCCGGTGGCAACCGCCTCCTCGACCAGCGTGTTCCAGCCGCCGCAAGCCTCGCAGCGCCCGGCCCATTTCGAATGAGCGGCGCCGCATTGCTGGCAGACGAATTGTATTTCGCGTTTCGGCATCGCGCGGTCCTTCACCCCCACCCGACGAGCGCTGCGCGCTCGCCTCGCCTCCCCCCTCGCGGGGGAGGGTTAGGGAGGGGGGCGCTTCGCGAAAAATATATCACAGCGCGCGGATTTCCATCTGGATCGGGCCGTCGGCGCGGCCATGGATGAATTGATCGACGAAGGGATTGCCGGAATGGTCGATCTCGCTCGCCTTGCCGTTCCAGATGATGCGGCCTTTGTGGATCATGGCGATGCGGTCGGCGATCTTGCGCGCGCTCGCCATGTCATGCGTGATCGAGATCGCGGTCGCGCCGAGATCCTTGACGCATTTGACGATGAGATCGTTGATCACATCGCCCATGATCGGATCGAGGCCGGTCGTCGGCTCGTCGAAGATGATGATCTCGGGCTCGGCGGCGATGGCGCGGGCGAGGCCGACGCGCTTCTGCATGCCGCCCGAGAGCTCGGCCGGCCGCAGCTCGCCAACCTCGGGGCCGAGGCCGACCGCGCCGAGCTTTTGCAGCGCGACGTCCTTCGCGCGCTGCCGGTCCATGCCACGGCCCTGGATGAGGCCGAACGCGACATTCTCCCAGACGCTCAACGAATCAAAGAGCGCCGCGCCTTGGAACAGCATGCCGAATTTCTGCATCAGCGCTTCGCGATGGCCGCGCGACAGCGTCGTGACTTCCTGCCCGTCGATCTTGATCGAGCCGGCATCGGGATCGATGAGGCCGAGGATGCATTTGACGGTGACCGATTTTCCGGTGCCGGAGCCGCCGATGACGACGACGCTCTCTTGGTGGCCGATATCGAGATCGATGCCGTCGAGCACGGTTTTGCGCCCGAAGGATTTTCTGAG
>DATAQP010000146.1:0-5525 GCA_036264595.1 Allostellaceae bacterium | reverse complement strand
GCATCAGCGCGGCGACGTCGGGACCGAGCTTCGCCATGAGCGCGGTAAGGTCGACGCGGCCGCGCGCATCGGCCGGAATCGCCTCGACCTCGAAGCCGCAGGCGGCCGCCGTCGCCGGATTGGTGCCATGCGCCGATTCGGGCACAAGTACGCGGTGCCTGGTCTCGCCGCGCGCCTCGAGCGCGGCGCGGATCGCCATCAGGCCGCAGAGCTCGCCATGCGCGCCAGCGCCCGGACTCATCGCCACCGCCGGCATGCCGGTCAGAACCTTCAACCAGTGCGCAAGCGTGTCGATCAGCTCGAGCGCGCCCTGCACGGTCGAGACCGGCTGCAGCGGATGGACATCGGCGAAGCCGGGCAGCCGCGCCATCTTCTCGTTGAGCCGCGGGTTGTGCTTCATCGTGCACGAGCCGAGCGGATAGAGGCCGCTGTCGATCGCATAATTCTTCTGCGAGAGACGCGTGAAGTGGCGCACCACCTGCGGCTCGGAGAGGCCGGGCAGGCCGATCGCGCCCTGGCGCTTCATCGCGCCGAGACGATCCCGATGCTTCGGCGGCTCGGGCAGATCGACGCCGCAGCGGCCGGCGGCATCCTGCTCGAAGATCAGCGTCTCCTCGATCTGCAGGCCGCGATTGCCGCTATAGGTCTCCCCCGGTTTCGGCGTCGCCTTGAAGGCGCTCAGTGCCTGACTCCAACCGCTCATCGCAACGCCCCCTCGAGCTTGACGGCAAAGGCCTCGATATCGTCATCGGTATTCGTCTCGGTCGCGGCGACGATCAGCAGATTGGCGGCTGTCTTGTCGGCGGGATAGAAGCGGCTGACCGGCACGCCGCCAAGGATTCCCGCGGCGGCCAGCCGTTCGACGACCGGAGCCGCCGGCTGTGCCAGCCGCAACGTCATCTCGTTGAAGAAATTCTCGTTCAGGACCTCGACGCCCTTGGTCTGGCCGAGACGCTCGGCGAGACGCACCGCCTTGCCATGGTTGAGGGCAGCGAGGCGGGTAAATCCCGCCTCGCCGAGCAAGGCGAGGTGGATGGTAAAGGCGAGCGCGCAGAGGCCGGAATTGGTGCAGATGTTGCTCGTCGCCTTCTCACGGCGGATATGCTGCTCGCGGGTCGAGAGGGTGAGCACCCAGCCGCGCCGGTCATCGGCATCGACGGTCTGGCCTACGAGGCGGCCGGGCATCTGGCGGACGAATTTCTCGCGCGTCGCGAAGAGCCCGACATGCGGGCCGCCGAAATTGAGCGCATTGCCGATCGACTGGCCCTCGGCGGCAACGATGTCGGCACCCATCGCGCCGGGCGGCTTGACGGCACCGAGCGAGACGACCTCGGTGACGACGACGACGAGCAGCGCGCCCTTGGCGTGGCAGGCATCGGCGAGAGCGGAATAGTCCCGCACATGGCCGAAGAAATCGGGGTTCTGGACGACGACGCAGGAGGTATCGCCGTCGACCAGCGCCATCAGATCCTCGCCGCCGACCGGCGCCGACGGAGGCGCGGCGAGCGTGAAGCCGAGGAAATGGGCGTGCGTCGCCGTCGCCTCGCGGTAATGCGGATGGACGCCGCCGGACAGCACCGCCTTCTTCCGCCGCGTCAGCCGGTTCGCCATCATGACCGCCTCGGCGCAGGCGGTGGCGCCGTCATACATCGAGGCGTTCGCCGCCTCCATGCCGGTCAGCAGCGCGACCTGGGTCTGGAACTCGAAGAGCATCTGCAGCGTGCCCTGGGCGATTTCCGGCTGGTAGGGCGTGTAGGAGGTCAGGAACTCGCCGCGCTGGATGAGATGATCGACCGAGGACGGGACATGATGGCGATAGACGCCAGCGCCGACGAAGAACGGCACCGAGCCGGCACTGACGCTCTTGGCGGCGACGCGCGAGAGCGCCCGCTCGACCTCGAGCTCGCCCATCGCCGGCGGGAGATCGACCGGCCCGGCGAGCCGCGCCGCCTCGGGCACATCGCGGAACAGGCTGTCGACCGAAGGAACGCCGATGGCGCCCAGCATGGCGCGGCGATCGACATCGGTGAGCGGCAGATAACGCATCTTACGACAGCCCCTCGATGAATTTCTGGTATGCCGCCTCGTCCATCAGCGCCGCGAATTGCTTGGGATCGCTGAGCTTGAGCTTGAAGAACCAGCCCTCGCCCATGGCGTCGGCATTGACCCGTCCGGGCTCGCCGGAGAGCAGCTCGTTGACCGCGACGACCTCGCCGGCGACCGGGGCATAGACCTCGCTCGCCGCCTTGACCGATTCGACGACCGCCGCCTCGCCGCCCTGGGCGAGCGTGCGGCCGACCTCGGGCAGCTCGACATAGACGACGTCGCCGAGCTGGTTCTGTGCGTAGTCGGTGATGCCGATGACGGCGACGTCGCCATCACGGCGGATCCATTCGTGATCCTTGCTGTAGCGGATATCGGCCATGGTCGCTCCTCCCTGGATGACGGTGGTTCACTTGCCGCGATAATAGCGCGGCGTGACGAAAGGCATTTTGACGATGCGCGCCGGGCGCGGCGTGCCGCGGACCACGAGCGAGATCACTGTCTCAGGCGCGGCATGCGAGGCCGCGACATAGCCCATGGCGATCGGCCCGCCGATCGTCGGCCCGAAGCCGCCCGAGGTGATCTCGCCGAGCGTTTGGCCGCCATCGGTGATCGGCGTGTGCTCGCGCGCCGGAGCGCGGCCGTCAGGCAGGATGCCGACACGCTTGCGTGGCGCACCCTGCGCCAGCTGCTGCTGCAGAATCGCCGCGCCGGGAAAGCCGCCTTCCGCGCGCCGCCGCTTGTGATAGGCCCAGGCGAGATCCGCCTCGATCACCGTCGTCGTCTCGTCGATGTCGTGACCGTAGAGACAGAGGCCGGCCTCGAGACGCAGCGAATCGCGTGCGCCGAGACCGATCGGCGCGACCTCCGCTTCGGCGAGAAGACGCTTGGCCAGGCGCTCGGCACGCTCCGCCGGAATCGAAATCTCGAAACCGTCCTCGCCGGTATAGCCCGAGCGAGTGACGAAGCAGGGGGTGCCGTCGAGACGGGCATTGGCCGCGGTCATGAAGGTCAGCGTGGCGAGCTCGGGCGCCAGCCGCGCCATCACGGTGGTCGCTTGCGGCCCTTGCAGGGCAAGGAGGGCGTGGTCGGCGAGCACCTCGATGTCGATGCCCGGCGCGAGGTGGCGGCGCAGATGGGCGATGTCGTCGATCTTGCGGCCGGCATTGACGACGACGAAAAGATGATCGCCGGCATTGGTAACCATCAGATCGTCGACGATGCCGCCGCGCTCGTTGGTGAAGAGCGTATAGCGCTGGCGCAGCGCGCCGACCGCCTGGATGTCGCCGGGACAGAGCGCCTCGAGCGCCGCCGCGGCGCCGGCGCCGCGCAGGCGGATCTGGCCCATATGCGAGACGTCGAACAGCCCCGCCTGGCTGCGCGTATGGAGATGCTCGGCGAGAATGCCGGCGGAATACTGCACCGGCATCTCGTAGCCGGCGAAGGGAACCAGCTTGGCACCGAGGCTCTGATGCAGTGCATAGAGCGGCGTTCGCTGTAGAATGTCGGATGCTGCATCGTCCATGGCGACTCCCGGCTAAGGCATCGACTTCAGCTGCCGCGATTTCTCGCGGCGGAAGCCCCCTCTGTCCGAGAACCTGAAAGATTGGCCGGCCGCCCGAGCTCAGCGCGGGTAGCGCAGTTTACCTCGTCGGTGAGATCGGCCGCGTCAGCGTGCGCCCGACCTGCTTTCCAGAGTTGCCATGCCCTCGCGGTCCGTTGGCCTGAGAGTTTCCGGGGCGGTTGCTCCTTCGGCGCCAGCGCTATCGCGCCAGGCTCTCCCACGAGGTCGTAGCGGCAGTGATTCGAGCATGTCGCGCGCCGTCGCGAAAGTCAATCAGCCGCCGCGATTCTTGGCGTTGAAGTCGATCTCCTCGGGCGTGAGCTGGAAACCGAGGATGAGGGTGTGATCGCTTCCCGGCGCCGTCGGCGCGAGCGGGATGCGCTGCACGAGCTCGTCATCGATCGCCGCCGTCGCCTTGTCGGCGAAGTCGAACCGGCTGGTGAAGGTTTGCTTGGCGACGATGTTCTGCGTGCGATCGGTGATGGCGACGAAATAGGTCACGTCGCCGGTCGGCAGGGTGAGGCCGGCTCGGCCGCGCTGGCCGACGAGGGAGACCGTCATCTCGATGGTGACTCCGGTCTTATCGTAGCTGCAGCCGGTCTTCACGTCGTCGAAACGAGCGGTGTAGAGAACATCGCTGAGGTCGCGGCCCAGGCCGTCGCGGAATTTGACTACGCGGCTGAGATCGCTGACGATCTCGATGCGCGGGCAGGCCCGCGTATCCTTCTTGCTGAACCACGAGCAGCCGGACAACAAGGCAACAAGCGCCACTGCCGCCAGGCGAGAGCCTTGGCCAATGCTCCTCACGCCACTGCCTGTCACAGTCTGTTGTGCGTTCCGTCGCAGAAGGGCTGGCCCGCCGTCGCCTTGCAGCCGCACAGCCAGACCTGCTCGCTCTTCGTCGCGGTGAAGGCGATCGGCGTCAGGCTGGTGACCTTGTGGGAGCCATCGCAGAAGGGCTGGGTGGCACTGCGGCCACAGGCACACCAGAAGTACTTCTTGCCAGCCTCGACCGACACGGCATAGGGCGATTTCTGCGCCGGGATGGCTTCGCTCATAAACGCTTCCTTATGGTTGGCGGCTATATTACGGTGCGGCCGGAAGCGGCGCCCGGCGGCGCCGCGCAACATGAAACGCGCGGAACTCTATGCGACGACCGCAGCCCGCACAAGCGTTGCCGAGCACCTGAGCGCGGCGGGACAATCCGTATGGCGGTCTACACCGACGTCCCCGACGACGAGCTGCAGAAATTCGCCGCGCAATATGCGATCGGCGAGGTCGTTTCGTGCAAGGGCATCGCCGAGGGGGTCGAGAATTCCAACTTCCTGCTGCGCACCGAGAGCGGCACCTTCATCCTGACCCTCTACGAGAAGCGCGTCGATCCCCGGGATTTGCCGTTCTTCATCGCGCTGATGGAGCATCTCGCAGGCAACGGCCTCGCCTGCCCTACCCCGCTGCGCGGCCGTGACGGCGTCGCGCTGCGCACGCTGTGCGGCCGTCCGGCGGCGATCATCACCTTCCTCGACGGCATGTGGCCGCGCCGCATCCAGCCCTATCATTGCGCCGGCGTCGGCCGGGCGCTCGCCGAGCTTCATCTCGCCGGCAGCAGCTTCGGCATGAGCCGCCCCAACAACCTATCGGTCGCCGGCTGGCGCCTTTGGCTCGAGCGCTGCCGCGAGCGCGCGCGCGAGGTGCGTCCCGGCCTCGCCGAGGAGCTGGCGGCCGAGCTGGCGCAGCTCGAGGCGGCGTGGCCGCGCGATCTGCCGACCGGCGTCATTCATGCCGATCTCTTTCCGGACAACGTCTTCTTCCGCGGCGAGCAGGTCTCCGGCCTCATCGACTTCTATTTCGCCTGCAACGATTTTCTCGCCTACGACATCGCCATCTGTCTCAACGCCTGGTGCTTCGAGAGCGACGG
>DATAQP010000131.1:0-2980 GCA_036264595.1 Allostellaceae bacterium | reverse complement strand
GTAGCGAAGCCGCGGCGCTGTGCTGGATGAGAGCGATGGTGTCGCCCTGCGCGGACGAGAATTTCTCGTTGATATTGTTCCGTGCGGCGAAATAGGGATCGCGCAAGGTGCCGAAGGTCGCCTGGTCACTGGCATCGAGTGCCGCCACCATCTGCGCGATCATCTTCTCGTAGGGCCCGGCGAGCTCCGAGAGCAGCGCTAGCCGCTCGTCGAGCCGGGCGAGCAGCACCGCCTCGTCGGTGTCGCCGACATCGGCCAGGGCATGGGCGACGAGCCGACGAGCCTCCGCTATCTTGGCGGCGACCTCGACATTGGCGGCGGCGAGGATGCCGCGCAGCTCGCTCTGTATGGTGTCCTGCGACGAGCCCTGCAGCAGATAGACGAAGAGGCCGCGCAACGCCGCAGATTCCTCGATCGAGCGGAGATTGGCCCGCGACACGGCGGCGTAGATCGGCACGTAGTGGTCGACGACGAGGGTAAGATGATGAGCGCCCTGGCGCGCCATGCCGAGCCCGAGCCCGAAGACCGCCGTCATGAAGATCAGCAGGGCGATGGCGATGCCGAAGATCTTCGCGCCGCTCGATGCGCGCATGCTGCCCCGTATGTTCCCTCCCGCCCGGCGGACGGACGGCATCCGGTCAGGCTACCCCGTGCGGTGGCGGCTTTCAACATTCCCGCGGGGCGCGATCAGCCCTTGCGGTTTCTCGCGTCCCAGTGCCGTTCGAGATTGGCGACCAGTGCCGGGCTGAAATGGCAATAGGCCTGCTCGCGCGCATAAACCGCCATATAGGACCGGAAGGCGTCGAGCGGCTCCTGCGCGATGCGGAAGGCGCGGCGATTGCTGGCGGCGCTCACCATTCCCGAATTGGTGAAGCCGTCGACGACACCGGCGACCGCCGCATCCATCGCGTCGGGCGCGGCGATCTCGTCGCAGATCAGCGCGCCCGCCGGGCTGTCGCAGTCGAGCCGGCGCCCGTACATCACCGCCTGGCGGGCGATGCGATCGCCGGTGAAGCGCGCGAGGCGCAGATTCGCCGCGCCGGGGATGATGCCCTCCTTGCGCGCCGGCAGGGTCATGTAGGCGTCGCGTGCCGCGACGACGTAATCCATGACGAGGAGATACTGGCAGCCCCCGCCGATGGCGAAGGCGTCGACCGCCGCGATCCACGGCTTCTCGACGGTGGTGCCGACGATGTCGTCGGGCAGCGCACCGCGCCGGGCGAGCCCGCGGAAGATCTTGTTCACCACCCCCATGTCGCGGCGCAAGTACCAGAGATACGGGATCTTGCCCTGATAGAGATGGGTGAGGTTGATCCCCGCCGAGAACACCCGCTTGCCGCGATAGCGCGGATGATCGACGGTGCCGCCGCGCAGCACCGCAGCCTCGCTGCGCGGATCGAGGATGGCGAGGTCGACGGCAAGCTCGATGTCGTCGAGCGAGGTGTCGTCCTCAGCGTTGAGAAAGCGCGGATGGCGCATCTCGACGATTACCGCCTTGCCGAGCCGCTCGAGCGCCGCGGCGCCGAGCGCCAGCGTGCCGCCGGCGAGGAAAGCGGCGAGCCGCTCGGCGCTCTCCGGCCGCGGCAGCAGCATGGCATGGCAAAGGTGGCGGCCGGCTGCCTCGTGGGCGAGCACATGGGCGATCAGGATGCCTTGATCGATCTCGATGCCGTCCTTGTCCTTGAGCGCCAGCGTGCTCTCCCGGCGCATCGCCTCGCGCGTCGGCGCGATGCCGGGCAGCAGCTCGGCGGCCTCATAGGCAAGATCGTCGACGCGGACGAAGCGGCGGAAATCGTCGGTCAGGCGGCGGTAGACCGTCTCGACATGCCGCGCGAGGAAGCGCTCCCTGGTGGCCCGCCCGGCGCCGCGGATCAGTGCATCGGCGTCGCGCTCGGCCTCGCTGCGGCTGGGCTTCCCGGGCAGCTTGGCGAGCAGATCGGCGCCGATCCGCCAGAACCGCGCGAAATCGGCGGCGTCGCGCGCGTAGTCGCCGGCGAGCGCGGCGGCCGGCGCGGGCAGGGCGCGCAGCCATGCGCCGATCGTCTCAGCCGGCAGCCCGGCCCGCTCGAGCGTCGCCTCGGCATCGGCCGACATCGTCGGGTCTCCCATCGCAGCCTCCCGTTCCTGTCCGGTTATCGTTGCAAAACGCCGGATATGCTGAGCAAAAGCCGGTGATCCGGCAATCGGCATGTTGCCGCAGACCGGTGCGCCGAATATCGTAGCCGCGGCGTGCCGCACCGGCAGCGATGATTCGCGATGCGGCGCCAGACGCTGCAGGCGCGGGTTTCCAGCGGCAATTGCCGGTGCCCGAGGTGGCGAAGGAGACGCGAAATGGCAGACCAAGTCGTCGGGTTCGGCGCTCGGACCGGCCCCATGGTCGATGCCGTCACGATGGTCAGCGCCAAGATTCAGGCGATCGCCGATGCGACGGTGGCGATGTTCGCCGACGCGGCGGAGGCGCCGGGGCGGCTCGCCGAGGCGGGGCGGCTGCTCACCGGCGACGGCGCGCTCGGCTCGCCTAGCACCGTGCTCGGCGCGGCGGCCGGCGCGATCGCCGCTGCGCTGCTCGTCGCCATGGCGGTCCATCACGTGCTGCGCCCGGCGCGGCTGCGCCTGCGCGGACGCGTCCCCGAGACTGCCGAGCGCATGGCGGCGCTGGTGTTCGAGGGGCTGCTCCTCGACGCTGCACCGGCCGCGGTCTATCTCGCCGCCGGGCTGACGCTCGACCACATGCTGTTCGGTCCGTACGGCCGCGTCTTCGTCGGCACCGAGGTCTTCCGGATGGTGACGAGCGCGGTCATCATCAATTCTGCGGTCGCCTGGTTCATCGCTATCTTGCTGCTTCTCCCGATCGCCGCCAAGCGGCCCAATTTCCGCCTGCTGCCGATCGACGACGCGCAGGCCGAGCGGGCGCGTAATTTCGTCCGCCGCGTCGTCGTCACCGCCGCCGCCAGCTGACTGCTCGCCGAAAGCCTCTTCC
>DATAQP010000101.1:0-5853 GCA_036264595.1 Allostellaceae bacterium | reverse complement strand
GATTACCTCTATCTCCACGGCCTCTCCGTCGAGATGGCCGAGGCGATGGCGGAATACCTGCACAAGCGCATCCGCGCCGAACTCGGCTTTGCCGCCGAGGAGGCGCGCGATCTCGACGCCATGCTGAACCAGGGCTATCGCGGCAGCCGCTATTCCTTCGGCTACCCGGCCTGTCCCAATCTCGGCGACCAGAAGCAGTTGCTCCAGCTGCTGCGCGCCGAGGAAATCGGCATCGTCCTCACCGAGGAAGACCAGCTCGATCCCGAGCAATCGACCTCTGCGATCGTCGTCACCCACCCGCAGGCGAAGTATTTCTCGGTGTAGGACAACCCATGGCGTGAATTAGGCTGCCGCTCGCGCGACCATGATGTAAAAGTCCCTTACATGACTTGGTCGAGAGATTCCGGCGGCCGACGCGGCTATCACCACGGCAATCTGCGCGAGGCGTTGATCGAGGCCGCCTTGCGGCTCATCGGCGAGAAGGGGCCGGGAGGCTTCACCGTCGCCGAGGCGGCGCGCGCCGCCGGGGTCAGCCCGGCCGCGCCCTATCGCCATTTCCGCGACGGGCAGGATCTTCTCGCCGACGTTGCGGTGCGCGGTTTCGAGCGCTTCGCCGCTGCGCTACGCAGCGCCTGGGACGATGGCAAGCCCGACCCGGGCAGCGGCTTCGAGCGGCTGGGTCGCGCCTATCTCGCCTTCGCGCGCGCCGAGCCGGCCTATTACGCCGCGATGTTCGAGGCTGGTCTGCCGGCCGCCGCCTATCCCGCGCTCGCCCGTGCCGGCGAAGATGCCTTCGCCGTGTTGCGCGAGGCCGCGGAGGCGCTGTGCGCCGGTCTGCCCAAGGGCAAGCGTCCGCCGCCGCTCATGGTGGCGCTGCACGTATGGTCGCTGTCGCACGGCATCGCGTCCCTCTTCGGCCGTGGCGATGCCTCGCGCCGTGCCTTGCCGATGTCGCCCGAGGATCTGCTCGAGGCCGGCGTGCTCGTCTATCTCCAAGGTCTCGGCCTGGTCCGGGGAGGGCGCCCGGAAAAATCTCCTAGCGGAAAATCCTCCTAGCGCCGGCTTGACAACAGGCGGCGCGGCGCCAATTATGTGAATGTAAGTAACATTTACATAGGAGGGCCAAATGGGATGCGTCGCGGCGAGACTGGACGATCTGCCGAAGCCGATCTGGATCGGCGCGGCCGTGCTCGGCTTCGCCCTTTACTGGCCCGTCGGTCTTGCGATTCTCGGCTACATCATATGGAGCAGGAAGATGGGGTGTTGGAGCTACGGCCGTCATGCGCGGTGGAACCACGAGGTGCGTGAGGCGGCGGAACGCTGGGTCGGCTGCGGCGGCCGCGGGCGCGGCCGGCCGAGCGGCAATCGCGCTTTTGACCAGTATCGCGAGGAGACGCTGCGGCGCCTCGAGGAGGAGCAGCGCGAGTTCCGCGATTTTCTCGATCGCCTGCGCTTCGCCAAGGACAAGGCGGAGTTCGACGAGTTTCTCGAGGCCCGCCGCAACCGGCCGCCGGAAACCCCGTCGGAAGGCGCCGTCCGATAGTCGAAGAAAACTGATGCGACGCGATCCTCCCCGGCGACGGGGAGGGTCGTTCAGTATTGCAGCTTCGCGCTGACCCGGTTCATCAACGTCTTGCCGGCGAGGAAGCGTTCCATGTTGCGCATCACGAGGTCGAGGGTGCGCGGCGTGTAGCGCTCGGTATCGTCCGAGGACGAGTGCGGCGTGATGACGAGGTTGGGGGTCTGCCAGAGCGGCGACGAGCTCGGCAGCGGCTCGGGCGCGAAGACGTCGAGCACGGCGCTGATCTCGCGGCGCTCGAGCCGTGCGCGCAGCGCCTCGTAATCGACGAGATTGGCGCGGCTGTAATTGACCAGGCCGGCGCCGTGCTTGAGCAGGGCGATCTCGGCGGCGCCGATGAGATGGTGCGTCGCATCGGTATGCGGCGCGGCGACGAGCACGAAATCCGCCGCGGGCAGGAGCCTGCGCAGATCCTCCGGCCGATGCATCGCGTCGACCGAGCGGTGACCGCGCCCGGTTCGCCGGATGCCGAGCACGCGCATGCCGAAGCGCTTGGCCCAGGTCGCGACGCTGCCGCCGACATGGCCGACGCCGACGATGAGCAGCGTCTTGCCGGTGATTGCCGAGTTGAAGAGCTGCTCCCAGCGCGCCTGACGCTGGTTGGTCATCATCTCCGGCAGGCGGTTGTTGAGCATGAGCACCGCCATGATCGCATACTCGCTGGCGCGCTCGGCATGGACGCCGCGGCTGTTGGTCAGCACGGCGCCCTCGGGCAGCCAGGTGAGCGGCATCAGATGATTGACCCCGGCGCCATGGGCATGAACCCATTTCAGCCGCGGCGCGCGCTCGGCCAGATTGGCGCGGTCGAAGTTCCAGGCGAACAGCACGTCAGCGTCGCGCAGCTCGCGCTCGAAGATGTCGCCGTCATAGCCGATGGTGACGTTGAGCCGCGCGGCGACGGCCGGATGACCCTTGAGCGCCGCCGCCACCCGCTCGCGCGTCGCCTCGAAGACCGGGCCGAGCTCACGCAAATTCTCGACATGGAGATGGATCTTGCGCTCGCCATCGGTGACGGCTGGCGCCGAAGCGGGGCTTGTCTCGTTCATCGTGATTGCTTTCAGAGATGAGGTGGCTCGCCGATCGGGCGGGTGACGGTGATCGCAGGATGGTCAGGGCAGTGCGGTGTTCACCGTCGCGCCTCGCCCCGTCTTGCCGTCGAGCACGCGGTCGAGCACCCAATTGGCGATGCGGTGAACGGCGGGCTCGTGCACCGAGAGCCGGCCGGGAGAGGCGAAGCTGGTCGCGAGGCCGGCCTGCTGGCGCTCCGAGATGGCGTTGTCCTCGGGCAAGGATTTGTCCCAGCGCCTGTAATATTTCTGCACCTTCTCATCGAAATCGGGCCGCGCCACCGTGGCACGCGGAAAGCAGGATCCGACGCTCACCTTGGTGCGGCCGGGGCCGAGCGGGAATTCCTGCAGCCACCACATGCAATCCTGTGTCGTGGCGAAGAAGGTGCAGGGATAGATCACGGTGAAGAAGGTGCCGCCGGCCGGCTTGCCGCTCAGCCCGGCGATCGGCGGGAAGGCGCTGTCGATATCCTCGGGCAGTACGGCGATGGTCCGCAGCGCCGGCATATAGATGGCATCCCACGCGCCGCTGCCCCCTTCCTCGAGCAGCGTCTTCTGCAGGCCAATCGATTTCCGGTGAACGGTGGGGGTGTGGTAGTCCTCCATCGCGTTCTCGACATAGAGCTTCCAATTGCAGGCGAGGTCGTACTCCTTGCGCCGCACGCATACCATGTCGGCGAAATTATACGCGGCGAAGCGCTGCGGCAGGTCGCCGAGATACTCGGCCAGGCTCTCGCCCTCCGCCGCGAAATTGATGAAGAGGAAGCCAGCCCATTCCTCCAGCCGCATCGGGATGAGGCCGAAGGCAGCGGGATCGAAGCCGCTGGTCTCCTCCATGCCGAGCGAGGAGATCAGGCTGCCGTCGAGCGCATAGACCCAGGCGTGATAGGGACAGGCGATCGACTTGCAATTCCCCGCGCCGTCGAGCAGCCGGGTGCCGCGATGCCGACAGGTATTGGCGAAGGCGCGCAGCCGGTCCTCGCGGTCGCGCAGCACGATGATCGACTCGCCGACGAGATCGAAGACCCGGTAGTCGCCGCGCTGGGCGATCTCGTCGGCGCGGCCGATGAAGTTCCATTCCGTGCGGAAGATGCGCTCGACCTCGCGATCGTAGAACTCCCGCGCCGTGTAGCTCCAGGCCGGCAGCGTCTCGGCTTCGAGCGCCGGAAGGCGAACATTGCGATAATGGCGGGGGTCGAAGATCGTATTGGGGCTGGTCATCGTTTCCATGATCATGATGACGCCGCGCTCGGGCGCATCGCTGTCCCTTGCATCGCGCATATGCAGCTTGCGCTCATGATGTGGGTTGTGACTTCATCCGTCAATTGAACGAATCGCCGGTGGTCGAGATGCGTCGCCGATGGGAGCTGATGACGAGCAACGAGATCCGCGACATCGTCGCCTCGGGCATGGACCTTGCGCTCTTCCCGGTCGGCGCGACGGAGCAGCACGGCCCGCATCTGGCGACCGGGACCGACACCGTATCGCCCGAGGAGATCGCTTGGCGCGTATCCGACAATACCGGCGCGGTTGTTCTGCCGGCCTTGCCTTACGGGCTCTCGCTCGGCCATACCCGCCACTGGGCCGGCACGCTGTCGCTGCATCCCCAGACGATGAGCCAGGTGATCGTCGAGATTGGCCGCTGGGTGGTTGGCTCCGGCTTCAAGCGGCTCATCTTCCTCTCGGGCAATGGCCCCAACGCGCCACCGCTTGAGAGCGCGCGTCTGCAGCTGCGCTACGAGTTCCCGCAATGCCGCTTCCGCGTGCTCTCGCTCTTCGATTGCGCGCCGGCGGCGCAAGAGGCCTATACCCGCGACGGGCTCGACATCCACGCCAACCAGGCCGAGACCTCGATCCTCATGCATCTGCGGCCCGAGATGGTGCGGCCCGACCGGCTGGTCGATGAGCCCGACGTGACGCCGGGTCTGGTCTTCTCCTACGACATGAAGGCGACGACGCGCAGCGGCGTCGTCGGGCACGCGCGCCGCGCTTCCGCCGAGGACGGGCGACAGCTCGTCGACCTCCTCGTCGGCGAGCTCACCGCGATAGTCACCAAGGCGCTTGCCGAGCCTTGGCCGACTCCGCCCGGACCTGCCTGACTTCTAGAAGAAGCGCAGATACTCCTTGAGCTCCCAGTCGGAGATGTGCGTGTGGTATTTGCGCCATTCCTCCCTTTTGTAGGCGATGAAGGCGCGATACATCTTGTCGCCCATGACCTGGCGCGAGAGCGGATCCTTCTCGAACTCGCCGATCGCCTCGGCGAGGGTCTGCGGCAGGCGCTCGATGCCGCGGCGCTTCAGCTCCTCCGGCTCGACGAGATACATGTTCTCGGTGTTCGGCTCGCCGGGATCCTGCTTGCCGGCGATGCCCTCGAGCCCCGCGGCAAGGATCATGGCGGCGCCAAGATAGAGATTGCAGGCGATGTCGGCGGCGCGGCACTCGACGCGACCGCCCGCCATCGGGATGCGCATCATGTTGGTGCGGTTGTTGTTGCCGTAGCACATGAAGATCGGCGCCCAGGTGAAGCCCGACATGCTGCCCTGCGCGATCAGCCGCTTGTAGCTGTTCACCGTCGGCGCGATGACGGCGCAGATCGCCTTGGCGTGGCGCAGTATGCCGGCGATGAACTGACAGCCGAGCTGCGAGAGGCCGCAGCCGCGCGGATCGTCCTTGTCGACGAAGAGGTTGCCGCTGCTCCTGGTGCTCGCCAGCGACATGTTGTAATGGGCGCCGCTGCCCGTGCGGTTGGCGAAAGGCTTCGGCATGAAGCTGGCGAACATGCCGTGCTTCGCCGCGATCTGTCCGGCCATCAGGCGGAAGAAGGTGAAGCGGTCCGCCATGGTCAGCGCATCGCAATAGGCGAAATCGGTCTCGAACTGGCCGAGTGCGTCCTCCTGGTCGAAGGAATAGACGTCCCAGCTAAGCTGGTTCATCGCCGCCACCAGCTCGTCGATGACCGGCATGGAGTTGAGCAGCAGCCGCACGTCATAGGCCGGCTTCTCGAGGAAATCGGGCTTCAGCGCCGGCTCGAAGCCGCCATTCTCGGTCGGGCGGAAGAGAAAGAACTCCGTCTCGATGCCGAGATTGAAGGTGAAGCAGAGCGAGTCGGCCTTTGCGAGCTGGCGCTTGAGGATCTGCCGCGAGCAGGCCTCGAAGGGCTCGCCGTTGAGCCAGAGATCGCTCGGGAACCACATCGTGTCCGGCTGC